>JAYFRX010000004.1:0-22911 GCA_040946945.1 Burkholderia sp.
CGAAGAGCGACGCCGGCTCGACGAACGGGTCGAGGTCGACGACGCGTATCTGGGCGGGGAACGCTCCGGCGGTAAGGCTGGGCGTGGCGCGCCCGGCAAGACGCCGTTTGTAGCGGCCGTGCAGACCATCTGACGATGGCCGCCCTCTGTTCATGCGGCTCTCGCCCGTGCCGGGCTTTACCAAAGCGGCCCTTGAAGTCTGGGCGGCCAGCAGCCTGATGCCCACCGCGTGCGTCGTTGGCGGTGTCCCATTCGTAGTTGAAGGAACAGCGTCTTGCCGGGGGTGCGCCACGCCCAGCCTTACCGCCGGAGCGTTCCCCGCCCAGATACGCGTCGTCGACCTCGACCCGTTCGTCGAGCCGGCGTCGCTCTTCGCGCAGCCACATGGTCTCCAGCAACTTGTGCTTGATGAGCCAGACCGTCTTGTAGCTTACGCCCAGCTGGCGTTTGAGCTCTAGTCCGCTGATGGCGTTCTTGCTCTGCGTCACCAGGTAGATCGCCAGAAACCAGGTCGTCAGCGGCAATTTCGTCTTCTCGAATATCGTTCCGACGATCGACGAGCACTGGTACCGGCAGGACTGGCTCAGGCATTCCCACAGTCGCCGGCCGTTGTAGGTGCTGGCGTAGCCGCGTGCCCTTGCATCGAGGGCACAACCAGCCATCGGGCCAGCGAGACTCGACCAGCGCAGCCTCGCATTGCGCTTCGTTGCCGTACTGCTCCTGAAATTCTTTCATCGACAGACCGGCCTGAAACTGGATTCTGTTCATGGGCATGGCGCACGCTCCGTAAGCATCTGGCGAACGATGCTTGATTTCATGCCTGCTTTGGAGTCAAGTAACTAATCAGGAAAACCAATGAGGGGCTGTTTACTTTCTCGGCAAGCTGCTAACCTTGGATGTCTGAACAACGGAACCCAAGGGATGGAAGCGCCAATCATTGATGACGAATTGTGGACACTGAGCGAACCGTTACTGCCGCCGCCCAAGCCCCGGCGCAAAGAGCATCCTGGTCGCCCACGCGTATCGGATCGGGCAGCGTTGAATGGCATCCTGTTCGTGTTGAAAACCAGTCTGCGATGGAACCATCTGCCAACCCCATTGGGCTTTGGCTCCGGCGCGACCTGGCGACGACTGAACGACTGGCGCAAATCAGGAGTATGGGATCGACTGCACGAACTGCTGCTCGACACGTTGCGCGAGGCCGGGCAGATCGATCTTTCATACGCTACCGTCGATTCCTCGTCGGTACGATCTGTTGGGGCGGGCGAAAAACTGGCCCGAACCCCACGGATCGCGCGCGACCCGGTTCCAAGCACCCCATCCTCGTAGATGCCAATGGCGTTCCCATCAGCGCCATCCTGACCGGCGCGAACCGCAACGACGTCACCCAGTTGCTGCCGCTCGTCGACGCGATTCCCCCGATCCGCGGCGCGCGCGGCCGACCACTTCAGAGACCCAAGGTCATCTATGCCGATTGTGGTTACGATTCCGATCCGCATCGTCAACGATTCCGCGAACGCGGCATCAAACCGGTGATCGCAAGGCGCCGCACTGAACATGGCAGTGGTCTGGGCAAATTCCGTTGGTTCGTTGAACGGACTCACTCGTGGCTCCACAACTTCCGTCGTCTTCGCATACGCTTCGATCGTCGAGCTGACATTCACGAAGCATTCTTCAAATTCGGCTGCGCCCTCGTCTGCTGGAACATCTTCAGGCGTACCGAGCAGTCTTTTTGAACTGGCCTCTAAACCACCCGATCCGGTACACAATCCGCTGAACACCCGCCTGAACGTGCCTTCACATGGAATTCCGTTCGCGTAAGCCAGATGCTTGCACGGCCACCCCAGTTGGGTTCGCCCCCCACAGCGCCATCGTCTCCCAGTCTTCCACTCCGCACCGGACGGCGCACAGCGCCGTCAGCACAACTTCCTCCCGCGGGTAACGGCGCTGACTGGGCACCGCGGATCCTGCAACTCAACGAACTCATCCATGAGCGAAGGCATCTCTCGTTTCGCCAAAAATCGAGAGTAAACCCCAGCACGCCGATGTTTACAACCACTCACTTCCGCCCTCTCACCTTTGCCACACCGACCTCTTCGTGCGGCAGTCCTGCCCAGCGTGAACGGACTCATGTATCATTTTGGCAACAATGGTTAAATTAAAATCGGGGTTTACCGCAATGTTCGCGGCGGAACCGGTTCAGTTGCTGCAACAACCAACTGACGAAACGCCTGCCGCAGGGCGGCTGACCGGAGGTAGCGAATGCTGTTCGATGAACTGATCAATGAATTCGACCGCGGCTTGCGTGCGATCACGGGCGTGAGTCGCATGACACGGCCTTTGCCTGTGCCAGCCGACGAGGTCTCGCGGAAACTGGATGCCGAGGAGCGCAAGCACACAGCCGGGCTGATGCGCGTCAATCATGTCGGCGAGGTCTGTGCGCAGGGGCTGTACCAGGCGCAGAAGCTGTCGACCTCGTCGCCGTCCCTGAAGGCGTTGTTCGAGGAATCGGCGTGCGAGGAGGAGGATCACCTCGCCTGGACCATGCAGCGGCTAAAGTCGCTCGACTCGGGGCCGAGCCTGCTCAACCCGCTCTGGTACGGCGGGGCGCTTGCGATCGGCCTGGTGGCGGGCCGGCTCGGCGACAAGGCGAGCCTCGACTTCATGGCCGAGACGGAGCGCCAGGTCGAACGCCACCTGGACAGCCATCTGTCCGAGCTGCCGAGCGGCGACACGGCCTCACGCGCGATCGTCGAGCAGATGCGCGACGACGAGGCGAAACACGGCCGCACCGCCACCGACGCGGGCGGTGCCGAACTGCCGACGCCGGCACGCTGGCTGATGCAGGCCGCCTCGAAAGTCATGACGAGGACTGCCTACTATCTCTAGAATTCACGGTGGGTGCGGCAGCTGCCGCACCCACCGTCCCACCCCGAAAATCCGGACTTTCCCGCCCGCCGAACCCCCGCCCTCACAGCGCCTTGCGCGCGACTTTTCACGTATCACATTCACAAGTTGCAATAGCTCATTAATTTATAACGCGTTTTGGTTTGATGTCCGGCTTGAGGACTTGAATGTAAGTCCTTGTTCTAAATAACAAAATTCGTCAAAAAATCGCTGACCTCCCTTGACCGTCCCTGACCCTTCCTCTAGAGTGGGAGATAGTGAGAGGAAGTGTATTTTTGTGTGATCTAGAGAGCGGTTCCGGGTAGATTTTGAGTCAATTGGGCGGGTGCCGAGGTACCCCGATCGGGAGAGCGGAAAGTGTTCCAAGGGGCGTCGGCGCTGACGCTTGATGCGAAAGGACGCATGTCGGTGCCGTCTCGCTATCGAGAAGCGCTGCAGGGACAGGCAGAAGGACGGGTGACTGTGACCAAGCACCCGGACGGCTGCCTGTTGCTGTTTCCGCGCCCCGAATGGGAGGTATTCCGCGCCAAGATCGCCGCGCTGCCGATGGACGCGCACTGGTCGCGCCGCATTTTTCTCGGCAACGCGTCGGATGTCGATCTCGACAGCGCGGGCCGGATTCTTGTATCACCCGAGCTGCGCATGGCAGTCGGGCTGGAAAAGGAAGTCATGTTGTTGGGAATGGGTAGTCACTTCGAGCTGTGGGATTCGCAGACCTACATCGCGAAGGAGCAGGCGGCGATGGCGCAGGGCGTGCCCGATGCGCTGAAGAACTTCACTTTCTAATTGCGGTGACGGAGACGTCCGCGATGGGAAACGAATTCCAGCACCGCACGGTGTTGCTCGACGAGGCAGTGGATGCGCTCGTGACGCGGTCCAACGGCACCTATGTCGACGGCACCTTCGGTTGCGGCGGCCATAGCCGCCTGGTGCTCGGCCGACTCGCAGAAGGCGGCCGGCTGATCGCCTTCGACAAGGATCCGCTGGCGATCGAGACGGCGCGCCAGATTGGCGATACGCGCTTCTCGATCGTGCATGACAGTTTTGCGTCGCTCGGAGGCGCGCTCGCCGAACGCGGCGTGGGTCGCATGACGGGCGTGCTTCTGGATCTGGGCGTGTCCTCGCCGCAGATCGACGATCCCGAGCGCGGTTTCAGCTTTCGCGCGAACGGCCCGCTCGACATGCGGATGGATACGACACGTGGCGAATCGGCGGCCGACTGGCTGGCCCGCGCGTCGCTGCAGGAACTGACGGAGATGATACGAGACTATGGAGAAGAACGGTTTGCTTTTCAGATTGCAAAGGCGCTTGTTGCTCGCCGGGCAGAATCCGATCGTCTCGGGCCCCTCGACAGCACGGGCGAGCTTGCCCAAATCGTGGGTCACGCCGTCAAGACACGTGAGAAAGGCAAGGATCCGGCAACCCGCACCTTTCAGGCTATACGGATTCACGTCAATCAAGAGCTTGCGGACCTGCAGGTCGTTCTGGAGTCCGCGTTGTCGTCGTTGGAGCAAGGGGGGCGGCTGGTCGTGATCAGCTTTCATTCGCTCGAGGATCGGATTGTCAAACGTTTCATGCAGGCGCACGCGAGTGCACCGGTGGTCGACCGCCGCCTGCCGGTCCGTGCCGTCGACCTCCTTTCGCCACCCCTGAAGTTGCTCGGGCGCAAGTTTCCGAGTGAGGCCGAAGTCGCCGCCAATCCGCGCGCCCGGTCCGCCGTGATGCGCATCGCGGAGCGCGTCGCGCCATGAACCGCCTCAACATCTTCCTGCTGATCATCGTGATGGGCTGCGCTTTGTCGGTCGTCAATTCGACCAACCAGCAGCGCCAGATCTTCTTCCAGCTGCAGCGCGCGCAATCGCAGGAGCACCAGCTCCAGCAGGACTACGCGCAGTTGCAGTATCAGCAGAGCGGGCTGTCGAAGACTTCCCGTATCGAGCAGCTCGCCAACGATTCGCTGAAGATGCAGCCGGTCGTGACCGGCCGCACACAATATCTGACGCTGCCTAACGGTGCCGCGAAGGCCGTCGACGCGCCACTGCCGAGTTTGGCGGCAGCGGACAGCCCGGGGGGCAGGCGATGAAACAGCGCCAGTCGAAGTCGATCGTCAAGTTTGCATCGGGCCCGGTGCTGTCGGTGCACCTGCCGATGTGGCGTTCGAAGCTCGTGGTCTTCATGCTGTTCATGGCCTGTGTGGCCCTGGCCGCGCGCGCCTTCTGGATCCAGGGCCCCGGCAACGCCTTCTACCAGAAGCAGGGCGAGAGCCGTTATCAGCGCACGCTCGAATTGCCGGCCACGCGCGGCAAGATCCTCGATCGCAACGGGCTGGTGCTCGCCGACAGCCTGCCGGTGCGCGCCATCTGGGCGATTCCTGAATCGGTGCCGGACGACCTCAGCGCGGACAAGCTCACTCAGATCGGCCAGTTACTCGACATGAGCGCCACCGACCTGCGTCGCAAGCTGTCCGAGGACAAGAGCTTCGTCTACGTGAAGCGTCAGGTGCCGATCGAGGTGGCCGACAAGGTCGCCGCGCTCGATATTCCCGGCATCTACGCCCGCAACGAATACAAGCGTTTCTACCCGGAAGGGGAGATCACGGCCCATCTGATCGGCTTCACCAACGTCGAGGACGAGGGGCAGGAAGGCGTCGAGCTGGCCGACCAGAAGATGCTGGCCGGCATCCCGGGCAGCCGCCACGTGATCAAGGACCGCGTCGGGCATATTGTCGAGGATGTCGACGAGCAGATGCCGCCGCACAACGGCACCGACGTCGATCTCTCGATCGACAGCAAGATCCAGTACATCACCTACGCGAACCTGAAGGCTGCCGTCGACAAGTTTCACGCCAAGGCCGGCGCGGCAATCGTGGTCGACGTGCGCACCGGCGAGGTGCTGTCGCTGGTCAACTACCCGACCTACAACCCGAACGACCGTTCCCACCTGACCGGCGAACAGTTGCGCAACCGCGTGCTGACCGACGTGTTCGAGCCTGGTTCGATCATGAAGCCGTTCACGGTGTCGCTCGCGCTCGACCTGCACCGCGTCTGGCCAACCACGCTGGTCGACACCGGCAACGGCCATTTCGTGCTGGACGGCGCGCCGATCTCCGACGATGCCGGTTTCGGCGTGCTGACGGTGGGTGGCGTGATCCAGAAATCGAGCAACATCGGCGCGACCAAGATCGCCATGACGATGCGGCCCGAGGAAATGTGGAATATGTATACGGGCATCGGCCTCGGCCAGGCGCCGAAGGTCGGTTTCCCCGGCGCGGCGGCGGGCCGCCTGCGGCCGTGGAAGAGCTGGCGCCGCATCGAGCAGGCTACCATGTCCTACGGTTATGGCCTGTCGGTCTCGCTGTTCCAGCTCGCGCATGCCTACACGGCGATCGCGCACAACGGCGAACTGATGCCGCTGTCGATCTTTAAGGCCAGCGAGACACAGCCGCCGCAAGGCCCGCAGGTGTTCTCGCCGACCACCGCGCGCGAAGTGCGCGAGATGCTGGAGAGCGTGGTCACCAAGAACGGCACCTCGCCCGACGCGGCGGTACCTGGCTATCGCGTCGGCGGCAAGAGCGGCACGGCCTACAAGCAGGTCGGCCGCGGCTACGACCACAAGAAGTACCGCGCGTCCTTCGTTGGCATGGTGCCGATGCCGAATCCTCGCATCGTGGTCGCCGTGTCGGTCGACGAGCCGACTGCGGGCAGCCACTTCGGCGGCCAGGTTTCGGGCCCGGTGTTCTCGACGATCGTCGGCGACACGCTGCGCGCGCTGAACGTGCCGCCCAACATGCCGGTCAAGCAGCTGGTGTTGTCCGACGACACAGCGCCGGCACCCGGCGCACCGAAAACCGGCGGCGCGCAGAAGCTGCCCGCGAACCACCTTAGCGTGTCGAGTCCGGCACATAATCGACCAGGAGTCGTTCAATGAGCGCCGTTCGCAGTTCCCATCCGGCGCACTCCACCATCGCAGCCGCGCTCGCGTGGCTGCGTGCGCATGCGCAGCCCGGCGCGAATCTGTATTCCGATTCGAGCGCCGTGCAGGCGGGCGACGTGTTCCTGGCCTATGCCGTCGACGGCGTCGACAACCGCTCGCATATCGCTGGGGCACTGGTGCGCGGCGCGGCGGCCGTGCTGGTGCAGTCCGAGGGTTTCGCGATCGATGCGCTCGATCCGGCCGTCGCCCACGCGGTGCCGGAGCTCGGCGCGCTGGCTGGCGAGATCGCCAGTAGCTGGTATGGCGACCCGAGCGACGCGATGTTCACGGCCGGCGTGACGGGCACTAATGGCAAAACTTCCTGCACGCAATGGATCGCCACCGCGCTGAGTGCGCTGCGCACGCCCTGCGCGGTGATCGGCACGCTCGGCAGCGGCATGCCGGGCCGCCTGGTCGAGACCGGGTTCACCACGCCCGATGCGCCGCAGCTGCAGCGCAGCCTCGCGCAACTGCGCGACGAGGGTGCCAAGGCGGTGGCCATGGAAGTGTCCTCGCACGCGCTGCAGCAGGGCCGCGTAAACGGCACCACGTTCGACGTCGCTGTGTTCACCAACCTGACCCAGGATCATCTCGACTATCACCGGACTTTCGAGGCCTACGAGGCCGCCAAGGCGAAGCTGTTTGCCTGGCGCGGGCTGCGCCACGCCGTGGTCAACCGCGACGACGCGGCGGGCGGCCGGCTGCTCGCCACGCTGGCGGGGTGCGTGTGCACGGTCGCCTACGGCATCGGCGAACGCGCCGATGCGCCCGAGGCCGATCGCCAGCTGATCGCGCACGAGGTACGCGCGACCGCGACTGGCACGGCGTTCCGGCTCGAATCCTCATGGGGCGCGGCCGAGGTCGAGGTCGGCACACTCGGCCTGTTCAATGTCAGCAATCTGCTGGCCGTGCTCGGCACGCTGCTGGTCACCGACGCGCCCTTCGAGGCCGCGCTGGTCGAGCTGCGCAAGCTCGAGTCGGTCAATGGTCGCATGCAGCGGCTCGGCGGCCGGATCGCGAACGACGAACCGCTGGTGGTGGTCGATTATGCGCACACGCCCGATGCGCTGGAGAAGACGCTTGAGGCTTTACGGCCGATCGCCGAGGCGCGCGGCGGCGCGCTGGTCTGCATGTTCGGCTGCGGTGGCGATCGCGACGCGACGAAGCGCCCGCTGATGGGCGGCATCGCCGAGCGGCTCGCCGATCGCGTGATGGTGACCAGCGACAACCCGCGTAGCGAGCCGCCGCTGGCGATTCTCGAGCAGATCGTGGGAGGCATGCACGCGCCCGAGGCCGCGCTGCGGATCGAGGACCGCGCCAGCGCGATCCTGCAGGCGGTGCGCAGCGCGGCGCGCGAGGACGTAGTGCTGCTGGCCGGCAAGGGACACGAGGCAACACAGGAAATCATGGGCAAGAAGAGAGAGTTCTCGGATCAGTATCACGCGCGGCTGATACTGGCCGCGCGCGCCGCAGGCGCATGGAGGCCGCGAATGACGATGCTGACGCTCCAGCAGGCCGCCGCGCTGATTCCGGGTGCCATTGTGACGGGCGACGGGAACGTCTTGTTCTCGCGCGTGTCCATCGACAGCCGCAGCGTGGGCGAGGGCGACCTGTTCGTCGCGCTGAAGGGCGAATGTTTCGACGCCCACGACTTCCTGGCCGATGTGGCCGCGCGCGGCGCGAGTGCGGCGCTGGTGTCGCGCGATGGCGCGCCGGCCTCACTGCCGCAAGTGAAGGTGGCCGACACGCGGCTCGCGCTGGGTGCGCTCGCGCCCGGCTGGCGCCGGCGTTTCGCGATTCCGCTGGTGGCGGTGACGGGCAGCAACGGCAAGACCACGGTCAAGGAGATGATCGCCTCGATCTTCGTGGCCGCGGTCGGCATCGACGCGCGCCTGTCGACGGCCGGCAACTTAAACAACGACATCGGCCTGCCGCTGACGCTGTTGCGCCTGAAGGCCGCGCACCGGCTCGCCGTGATCGAACTGGGGATGAACCACCCCGGCGAGACGCAGACGCTCGCGAAGATCGCCGCGCCGACCGTCGCGTTGGTGAACAACGCGCAGCGCGAGCACCAGGAATTCATGGCGACCGTCGAGGCGGTCGCGCTCGAGCACGCGTCGGTGATCCACGCGCTGGCGCCGGACGGCGTCGCGGTGTTTCCGGCCGACGACAAGTACGCGGGCATCTGGCGTGTCGCGGCGACCGGCAACGCGATCCTCGATTTCGCGCTGAACGACGCAGACCGAAGCACGGCGGCCGCCGTGACCGGAACCCTGTCGGGCGGCGTGCTGGCGATCGAGACGCCGGCGGGGCGCGTCGAGGTGCGCCTGCAGGCGCTCGGCGCGCACAACGCCCGCAATGCGCTGGCGGCCACGGCGGCGGCGCTCGCCTCCGGCGTCGCGCTCGAGGCGATTCGCGCCGGCCTGGAAACCTTCGAGCCGGTGAAGCGACGCCTGCAGGTGAAGCGCGCGGCCGTTACGTCGCTTGCGGGCGCGATGCTGATCGACGACACCTACAACGCAAATCCCGATTCGATGCGGGCAGCGATCGACGTGCTGGCCCAGCACGTCGCGCCGCGCGTGCTGGTGATCGGCGAGATGGGCGAGGTCGGCGACGAAGGGCCTGCCTTCCATCGCGAGATCGGTGCCTATGCGCGCGAGCGCGGCATCGACGCGCTCTACGCGACGGGCGACGCCACGCGCGACGCCTGCGCGGCCTATGGCGACACGGCCCGGCATTTCGATGAAATCGGCGGGCTGCTCGCGGCACTCGACGCGGCCAGCTTCGGCACGGCGGCGACGGTGCTGGTGAAGGGCTCGCGCTATACCCGCATGGAGCGCGTGGTCGACGCGCTGACGAACCAACTTGCGCCGGGCGCCACGCCCGGCGCACACTGAGAAGGGAAGTAAGCAATGTTGCTGGCGCTGGCGCAATGGCTGCAAGGTGACGCAAGCTTTTTGCGCTTGTTCACATACTTGACATTCCGTGCGGTGATGGCCACCATCACCGCGCTTGGCATCGGCCTGATCTGTGGTCCACGGGTGATCCGCAGGCTGACCAAAATGAAGGTCGGCCAGGCCGTGCGCAACGACGGCCCGCAGACGCACCTGGTGAAATCGGGCACGCCGACCATGGGCGGCGTGCTGATCCTGATCGGCATCGCGGCCGCAACCCTGCTCTGGGGCGACTTGACCAACCGTTTCATCTGGATCGTGATGCTGGTCACCTTCGGTTTCGGCGTGGTTGGCTGGGTCGACGACTATCGCAAGGTGGTCCACAAGGACCCGCGCGGCATGTCCTCGAAGGGAAAGTATTTCTGGCAATCGCTGATCGGCCTGTTCGCCGCGGTCTACCTTGCCTTCAGCGTTTCGGAAGCCAGCAACGTGCGCGTCTTCGACCTGTTCATGGCCTGGGTGCGCAGCGGCCTGTCGATGGGCCTGCCGGCGCGCGCCGACCTGATGCTGCCCTTCCTCAAGTCGATTAGCTATCCGCTCGGCGTGTGGGGCTTCATCGCGCTGACCTATCTGGTAATCGTCGGCGCGAGCAATGCCGTCAACCTCACCGACGGCCTCGACGGCCTGGTGATCATGCCGGTGGTGCTGGTGGGTTCTTCGCTCGGCATCTTCGCCTACGTGATGGGCAGCTCGGTCTACTCGAAATACCTGCTGTTCCCGCATATCCCCGGCACCGGCGAACTGCTGATTTTCTGCTCGGCGATGGGCGGCGCAGGCCTGGCCTTCCTCTGGTACAACACGCATCCCGCGCAGGTGTTCATGGGCGATGTCGGCGCGCTGGCGCTGGGCGGCGCGCTCGGCACGGTGGCCGTGATCGTGCGCCAGGAAATCGTGCTGTTCATCATGGGCGGGATCTTCGTCGCCGAAACCTTGTCGGTGATGCTGCAGGTCACCTGGTTCAAGTACACCAAGCGCCGCTGCGGCGAAGGGCGCCGCATCTTCAAGATGGCACCGCTGCATCACCATTTCGAATTGTCCGGCTGGAAGGAAACGCAGGTGGTGGTGCGTTTCTGGATCATCACGCTGATGCTCTGCCTGTTCGGTTTGTCCACCCTCAAGTTGCGGTAAAGGGATAGCAAGGATGTCTGGCGAGATGTTTGGAGATCGGCAACGGCCAATGGTGCTGGGGCTGGGGCTCGGTGAATCGGGCCTCGCGATCGCGCGTTGGTGCGCGAGGCACGCCTGTCCGCTGCGCATCGCGGATACGCGCGAGGCACCGTCGAATCTTGCCGCGCTGCGCGAGGCCGTTGCCGAGGCGGAATTCGTCGGCGGCACTTTCTCGCGCGCCCTGCTCGACGGTGGTGTCGAATTGGTCGCCCTGAGTCCGGGCCTGTCGCCGCAGGAACCCGCGCTGGCCGCGCTGCTCGCGGCCGCGCGCGAACGCGGCATATCGGTGTGGGGGGAACTCGAATTCTTCGCACGCGCGCTGGCGGCGCTCGCCGCGAACGGTTACGCGCCCAAGGTGCTGGCGATCACCGGCACCAATGGCAAGACCACCACCACCAGACTGACGGGTCTGCTCTGCGAACGCACGGGGCGCTCGGTGGCGGTGGCCGGCAATATCAGCCCGACCATGCTCGACAAGCTGTCGGCCGCGATCGACGCGGCCGCGTTGCCGGACGTATGGGTGCTCGAACTGTCGAGCTTCCAGCTCGAAAGCGCGGAAAGCTTCGCGCCCGACGCGGCCACCGTGCTCAACATCACGCAGGATCATCTCGACTGGCATGACGGCTTCGAGGCCTATGCGGCCACCAAGGGCCGCATCTTCGGGCCGCGCACCGTGCGCGTGCTCAACCGCAACGACGCCGAAGTGATGAAGTTCGTGCCGCCGTCGGCGCCCGCCGACGCGCCGCGCGTCATCACCTTCGGGCTCGACGAGCCGAACCGCGAGGGCGATTACGGCCTCGCACGCGACAACGGCATCAACTGGCTGGTGGAAGCGGTCGACTGCGACGGCAACGACGAGTCGGTCTCGCCGCGTCGTCGCAAGGTCGAGACGGCCGCCGTGCCGAACCTGGCTTCCAAGCGTCTGATGCCGACCGACGCGCTGCGGATCCGCGGTCTGCACAACGCGGCAAACGCGCTGGCCGCGTTCGCGCTGGCGTGCGCGATCGAACTGCCGCCGGCCGCGCTGCTGCACGGCCTGCGCGAATACCGTGGCGAGGCGCATCGCGTCGAGCTGATCGCCGCGCTCGACGGCGTCGATTACGTCGACGACAGCAAGGGCACCAATGTCGGCGCGACTGTCGCCGCGCTCGACGGCCTGGCGCAGCGCATTGTGCTGATCGCCGGCGGCAACGGCAAGGGCCAAGATTTCGCGCCGCTCGCGGTACCCGTTGCGCGCTGGTGCCGGACCGTGATGCTGATCGGCTGCGACGCGCCGCTGATTCGCGCGGCGCTCGCCGAGACCGGCGTGCCGCTGGTCGACCACGCCACGCTCGAGGCGGCCGTGCAGGCCGCCAGCGTGATGGCCAAGCCCGGTGACGTGGTGCTGCTGTCGCCGGCCTGCGCTAGCTTCGACATGTTCACCGGCTACGCGCATCGCGCCGCCGTGTTCCGCAGCGCACTCGAGGACATCGCACTCGATCGAGGCGCGACGCTGTGAGCTGGTCCGACCGTTTCGTCTCCCGTTTCATCGGCCAGCGCGAAGCCGGCGGCACTTCCGTCGCCCGTGGTGCCGCCACCGGCCGTGCCGCCTCAGCCGCCAGTGGGCTGGCCGCCGGCCTCGGCGGGGTGCGCCCGACACGCTCGCGCATGCTCGATTTCGACTACTCGCTGATGTGGGTGGCGATCGCCCTGCTCGGGCTCGGCGTGGTGATGGTCTATTCGGCCTCGATCGCGATGCCCGATTCGCCGAAGTACGCCGCCTATCACGATTACGCTTTCCTACTGCGCCATATGGTCTCGCTGACGGTCGCCTTCGTGGTGGCCGTGTTCGCGTTTCGGGTGCCGATCGCGATCTGGGATAAGTACGCGCTACACCTGTTCCTGCTCGCGCTGGTGGCGCTGGCGATCGTGCTGATCCCGCACGTCGGCAAGGGGGTGAACGGCGCGCGCCGCTGGATTCCGCTCGGCATCACCAATATGCAGCCGTCCGAGATCATGAAGCTCGCGGTGACGATCTACTCGGCCAACTACACGGTGCGCAAACAGGAGTACATGCAGAGCTTCGCCAAGGGCTTCATGCCGATGGCGGCCGCAGTCGGCCTGGTCGGCATGTTGCTGCTGCTCGAGCCCGACATGGGCACCTTCATGGTGGTGGCCGGGATCGCGATGGGCGTGCTGTTCCTCGGCGGCGTGAACGGCAAGCTGTTCGGCGGCCTGGTGGCCACCGCGGTCGGCACCTTCACAATGTTGGTCTGGCTCTCGCCGTGGCGGCGCGAACGGATCTTCGCCTATCTCGATCCCTGGGACGAGCGCTACGCGCAGGGCAAGGCCTACCAGCTCACCCACTCGCTGATCGCCTTCGGCCGCGGCGAGTGGTTCGGCGTCGGCCTGGGCGGCAGCGTCGAGAAGCTCAACTATCTACCCGAGGCCCATACTGACTTCATCCTCGCCGTGATCGGCGAGGAACTCGGCTTCGTCGGCGTGCTAGTGGTGATCCTGCTGTTCTACTGGATCGTGCGCCGTGCCTTCGAGATCGGCCGCCAGGCGCTCGCGCTCGACCGCACCTTCGCGGGGCTGATGGCCAAGGGCGTCGGCATCTGGTTGGGCGCGCAGGTCTTGATCAACATGGGCGTGAACCTCGGCCTGCTGCCGACCAAGGGCCTCACGCTGCCGCTGGTCAGCTACGGCGGCTCGGGCATCCTGCTCAACTGCATCTCGCTGGCGGTGCTACTGCGCGTCGACTACGAGAACCGGGTGCTGATGCGCGGAGGCAAGATATGAGCGCCAAACCGCGCACGCTGATGGTGATGGCGGGCGGCACCGGGGGGCACGTGTTCCCTGGGCTGGCCGTCGCCCATCGGATGGAGGCGCAGGGCTGGCGCGTGGTGTGGCTCGGCAATCCAGCCGGCATGGAAGCGAGCTTGGTGCCCAAGCACGGCATCCCGATGGAGCCGGTGCGCTTCGGCGGGCTGCGCGGCAAGGGCCTGAAGACCAAGCTGACGCTGCCCTTCAACCTGCTGCGCGCCTGCGCGCAAAGCCTCGACGTGCTGCGCCGCGTGCAGCCCGACGTGGTGCTCGGCATGGGCGGCTACATCACCTTCCCGGCCGGCGTGATGACCGCGCTGACGGGGTGCCCGCTGGTGCTGCACGAGCAGAATTCGGTTGGCGGCCTGGCCAACAAGGTGCTGGCCAAGCTGGCCCGGCGCGTGCTGGTGGCCTTCCCCGGCACCTTGCCGAAGGCCGAGTGGACCGGCAACCCGATCCGCGACGAGCTCGCGTATTGCGAACTGCCGGCCGCGCGCTATGCCGCGCGCAGCGGCCCACTGCGCCTGCTGGTGGTAGGCGGCAGCCTGGGCGCGGCCGCGCTCAACGAGGTCGTGCCGCGCGCGCTGGCGCTGCTTTCGCCCGAGCGTCGCCCGCAGGTGGTGCACCAGGCGGGCACCAAGCATATCGACATGCTGCGATCCAACTATGACGCGGCGGGCCTGGCGGCCGGTCAGGACGTCGAGTTGCTGCCCTTTATCGACGACATGGCCGCGGCCTATGCGAACGTCGACCTGGTGATCTGCCGCTCCGGCGCGATGACGGTCTTGGAGATTGCCGCGGTGGGCGTCGCCGCGCTGTTCGTGCCGTTCCCGCACGCGGTCGACGATCACCAGACCACCAACGCTGCCTTCCTGGCCGACCAGGGCGCGGCGGTCCTCGTACAACAACGCGATCTGTCGGCCGCGCTGCTCGCCGACTGGTTGCGCGGCCAAACGCGCAATTCGCTCGCGCAGATGGCCGAACGTTCACGCTCGCTCGCGAAGTCCGATGCCACCGATGTGGTCGCGCGCGTGTGCGCGCAGGTCGCGGGCGCGAACCTGAAATCGAAGTCATGAAACACATCGTCAAACACATCCATTTCGTCGGCATCGGCGGTGCAGGCATGAGCGGCATCGCCGAGGTGTTGGTCAATCTCGGCTACCAGGTCAGCGGCTCCGACCTGTCGCGCAATGCCGTGACCGACCGCCTCGAGGCGCTCGGCGCGCGCGTAGCGATCGGCCATGACGCGGCCAATATCGAGGGCGCGAATGCCGTGGTGGTCTCCACCGCGGTGCGCTCGGACAATCCCGAGGTGCTGGCCGCGCGCCGGCTGCGCGTGGCGATCGTGCCGCGCGCGGTGATGCTGGCCGAGCTGATGCGCCTGAAGCAGGGCATCGCGATCGCCGGCACCCATGGCAAGACCACCACCACCAGTCTGGTGGCCAGCGTGCTGACCGCGGGCGGCCTGGACCCGACCTTCGTGATCGGTGGCCGCCTTATTAGCGCCGGTGCCAACGCGCGGCTCGGCTCGGGCGACTTCATCGTGGCCGAGGCGGACGAGTCGGATGCCTCGTTCTTGAATCTGTATCCCGTCATCGAGGTGATCACCAACATCGATGAAGACCACATGGATACCTACGGGCACGATTTCGCGCGCCTGAAGCAAGCCTTCATCGAATTCACCCAGCGGCTGCCCTTCTACGGCAGTGCGGTGGTCTGCGTGGACGATCCGAATGTGCGCCAGATCATTCCCTTCATTTCGAAGCCGGTGGTGCGCTACGGCCTGTCGCCCGACGCCGAGGTGCGGGTCGAGAAGGTCGACGCGCGCGACGGCCGCATGCACTTCACGGTGATCCGCGACGACCATGCGCCGCTGCCGGTGGTGCTGAACCTGCCGGGGCTGCACAACGTGCAGAACGCGCTGGCGGCGATCGCGATCGCCACCGACCTCGGCGTGGCGGATGCGTCGATCCAGCAGGCGCTGGCCGACTTCAACGGCGTTGGCCGGCGCTTCCATCGCTATGGCGAACTCGCCGCGGCCGACGGCGGCAGCTACACGCTGATCGACGACTACGGCCATCACCCGGTCGAGATGGCGGCCACCATCGCGGCGGCGCGCGGCGCGTTTCCGGGCCGCCGCCTGGTGCTGGCGTTCCAGCCGCATCGATATACGCGCACGCGCGACTGCTTCGAGGATTTCGTCAACGTGCTGTCGACCGTCGACGCGTTGGTGCTGACCGAGGTCTACGCGGCCGGCGAGGCGGCGATCTCGACCGCCAGCGGCGAAGTCCTGTCGCGCGCGCTGCGCGCGATCGGCCGGGTCGATCCGAGCTTCGTCGCCAGCGTCGACGAGGTGCCGGCCGCGCTTGCCCAGGTGGCGCGCGCGGGCGATGTAGTGATCACGATGGGCGCGGGTTCGATCGGCGCGGTGCCGGGTCGGATCGTGCAGCAACAGAAGGGATGACATGAGCGGGATCGATCCGAAACGTTTCGGCAAGGTGGCGGTACTGTTGGGCGGCGTGTCCGCCGAGCGCGAGGTATCGCTCAAATCGGGCACGCTGGTCGGGCAGGAGCTGCGCGAGGCCGGCATCGACGCGCATCCGTTCGATCCGTCGGAGCGGCCGCTGGCCGTGCTGAAGGACGAGGGCTACGTGCGCGCCTTCAACGCGCTACACGGCGGCTACGGCGAGAACGGCCAGATCCAGGGCGCGCTCGACTTTTACGACATCCGCTACACGGGCACCGGCGTGCTCGGCTCGGCGCTCGGCCTCGACAAGTTCCGCACTAAGCTGGTCTGGCAGCAGACCGGCATCCCCACGCCGCCGTTCGAGGTGGTGCTGCGCGGTGACGATCATGCTGCGCGCGCGCCCGAGATCGTCGCGAAGCTGGGCCTGCCGCTGTTCGTGAAACCGGCCAGCGAGGGCTCGAGCGTCGCGGTGATCAAGGTCAAGGACGCGGCGGCGCTGCCGGCCGCGCTCGACGAGGCGGCGCGAAACGACAGGATCGTGCTGATCGAGAAGAGCATCGAGGGCGGTGGCGAGTACACCGCCTGCATCGCCGGCGACCTGGACCTGCCGGTGATCCGCATCGTGCCGGCCGGCGAGTTCTACAACTACCACGCGAAGTACATCGCCGACGACACGCAGTACCTGATTCCGTGCGGTATCGAGGCCGGCCGTGAGGCCGAATTCAAGCGTCTCGCGCGCCGCGCCTTCGACGTGCTGGGCTGTGCCGACTGGGGCCGCGTCGACTTCATGCTCGACGCGGCGGGCAACCCGTATTTCCTCGAAGTGAACACCGCGCCGGGTATGACCGATCACTCACTGCCGCCCAAAGCGGCGCGCGCGGTCGGCATCAGCTACTCGGAGCTGGTGGTGAAGGTGCTGGCGCTGACGCTCGAAGACTGACGGGACACGAGACGCAACAATGTGGAACAACGTTCGCCAACTCAACCTCGCGGCCAGCGCGCTTTACGCGCTGCTGCTGCTCGGTTGCACGGCGGCGGGCTGCTACTGGCTGATCCAGCGTCCGGCGTTCGCGTTGCGGACGATTCTGATCGACGGCGACACCGAGCACATCAACGCGCCGACGGTGCGCGCCGGGGTGGTTGGGCGGCTGAAGGGCAATTTCTTCACGATCGATCTCGACACCGTGCGCGTCGTGTTCGAGCAGATGCCGTGGGTGCGCCACGCCAGCGTGCGGCGCGTCTGGCCGAACGCGCTGGCTGTCACGCTGGAGGAGTACAAGCCGCTGGGTACCTGGGGCAGCGACCAGCTGGTCAGCACCGACGGCGAGCTGTTTGCGGCCAACCAGGGCGAACTCGACGAGGAACTGCCGGCCTTCGACGGACCGGACGGCAGCGCCAAGGAAGTGGTGCAGCGCTATCGCGATTTCGCGAAGTGGCTCGCGCCGCTCGATTCGGTGCCCGAGGAGGTGACCCTGTTTTCGCGTTACGCCTGGACGGTGAAGCTGGCCAACGGCATGAAGATCGAATTCGGCCGCGAGCGCAACGGCGACACGCTGCCAGACCGCGCGCAACGGCTGGTCGCCGCGTGGCCGGCCGTGACGCAGCGCTGGGGCAAGGACATCGAGTACGCGGACCTGCGTTATCCGAACGGTTTTGCGATCCGGGCGACGAACATGCGGTTCCTGAGCGCCGCCGACAAGGCCAAAAAGTAACAAGACATCACACGCAAGACCACTTATGAGCAAAGACTACAAGGATCTGCTGGTTGCCCTCGACATCGGCACGTCGAAGGTCGTGGCCGTCGTGGCGAAGCTGAAAGGCGAGGGCCGCTACGAGGTGATCGGGCTTGGCCAGAGCGAGTCGAAAGGTCTCAAGAAAGGCGTGGTGGTGAACATCGAGGCCACCGTGCAGTCGATCCAGCGCGTGCTCGAGGAAGCCGAGCTGATGGCCGACTGCAAGATCACGAACGTGTTCACGGGGATCGCCGGCAGCCACATCCGCAGCTTCAGCTCGAGCGGGATGGTGGCGATCAAGGAGAAGGAGGTCACCCAGACCGACGTGGCGCGCGTGATCGAGACCGCCAAGGCGATCAACATCCCGACCGACCAGCAGGTGCTGCACATCCTGGCCCAGGAATTCATCATCGATGGCCAGGAGGATGTGCGCGAGCCGATCGGCATGAGCGGGATCCGCCTCGAGGTGAAGGTGCACATCGTGACGGGCGCAGTCAGCGCCGCGCAGAACATCGTCAAGTGCGTGCGCCGCTGCGGGCTGGAAGTGGACGACCTGATCCTGCAGCCGCTGGCTTCGTCGCTGGCGGGGCTGACCGAGGACGAGAAGGATCTCGGCGTGGTGCTGGTCGACATCGGCGGCGGCACCACCGACATCGCGATCTTCGCCGAGGGTGCGATCTGCCATACCGCGGTGATTCCGATCGCCGGCGACCAGATAACCAGCGACATCGCGATGGCGCTGCGCACGCCAACGCCAGACGCGGAGGACATCAAGGTCAGCCACGGCATCGCCAAGCAGGCGCTGGCCGACCCCAACGAGATGGTCGAGGTGCCGGGACTCGGCGAGCGCGGCCCGCGCACGCTGTCGCGCCAGGCGCTGGCGGCCGTCATCGAGCCGCGCGTCGAGGAACTGTTCTCGCTGGTTCAGCAGGTGGTGCGCGAGTCGGGTTACGAAGAGTTACTGAGTTCCGGTGTCGTGCTGACCGGCGGTGCTGCAATGATGCCGGGCATGGTCGAACTCGGCGAGGACATCTTCCTCAAACCGGTGCGCATCGGCGTGCCGGAATATGCGGGCGGCCTGGCCGACGTGGTGCGCAATCCGCGCTACTCGACGGCGATGGGGCTGCTGGTGGAAGGCAGCGCGCAACGGATGCGGGGGCGCAAGGTCGCCGTGCAGTCTGGTTCCGCGGGGCAGATCTTCACGCGCATGAAGGACTGGTTCCTGAGCAATTTCTAAAGGTTTGAGCGCCGGTGCCGGCGGTCGGCGCGCGGACAGGAGGTTGCCCGATCTCCTGCCGGATAACGGCCGAGCAGCTTTATCTTTCTTGACGGAGGCAGCAATGGAATTCGAAATGCTGGAAAGCGAGACCAACGGCACCATCATCAAGGTAATCGGGGTTGGCGGCGCGGGCGGCAATGCCGTGGCGCACATGATCAACCGTGGTGTTCAGGGCGTCGATTTTGTCGTCATGAACACCGACGCGCAGGCGCTCTCGCGCTCGCGCGCACCGAACGTGATCCAACTCGGCAACACCGGCCTTGGTGCCGGCGCGAAGCCGGACATGGGTCGCGCAGCGGCGGAGGAGGCGCGTGAGCGCATCGCCGATTCGCTGCGCAGCGCGCAAATGGTGTTCATCACCGCCGGCATGGGCGGCGGCACCGGCACCGGCGCGGCGCCGGTGGTGGCGCAGATCGCGAAGGAAATGGGCATCCTGACGGTAGGTGTCGTCAGCAAGCCGTTCGAGTTCGAGGGCGGCAAGCGCATGCGCGTGGCCGAGGCTGGCGCGCAGCAGCTCGAGGACCATGTCGATTCGTTGATCGTGGTACTCAACGACAAGCTGTTCGACGTGATGGGCGATGACGCCGAGATGGACAAGTGCTTCCAGTGCGCCGACGACGTGCTCAACAACGCCGTGGCCGGCATCGCCGAGATCATCAATGTCGACGGCCTGGTCAACGTCGACTTCGAGGACGTGAAGACGGTGATGGGCGAGCAGGGCAAGGCGATGATGGGCACCGCGACGGTCGCGAGCGTTGATCGCGCGCGCCTGGCCGCCGAGCAGGCGATCGCGAGCCCGCTGCTCGAAGGAGTGGATCTGTCGGGTGCGCGTGGCGTGCTGGTCAACATCACCTCGAGCCGTTCGCTGCGTCTGTCGGAAACGCGCGAAGTGATGAATACCATCAAGAGCTACGCCGCGGAAGACGCGACCGTGATTTTCGGCGCGGTCTACGACGACGCGATGGGCGATGCGCTACGCGTTACAGTGGTCGCGACCGGCCTGGGCCGTGCCGCGAAGAAGCAGAAGACTACGCCGATGACGCTGCTGCGCACCGGCACCGACAACCAGCCGGTTGGCGCAGTCCGGCACAGCTACGCGCCGGCGCACGTGAACACGGCGGACTACGGCGCGCTCGACGCGCCAGCGGTCTGGCGCAATGCGCGCGAGACGGCGGCTTCGCACGTGCAGGCGCTGCAGGAAAAGGGCGTCGACACGTACGACATCCCGGCCTTCCTGCGCAAGCAGGCCGACTGACAGGGCCGGCCTGACGGGTTGAACGCAACCGCAACAGGCGGCGTCGCTGTCGAGGCCGTGCCGGGCCAGCTGTCCTCTTCGCATTCGCGAGGCGGGATGGGCCTTGCCGTCCCTGTCAGTTACGTCGCCCCCAACCGCATCGTAATGAAGGGCCAGTCATGATTCAAGCAGGTGACACGCTGTCCGACGCACAAGTCTTTGAATTCGTCGACGAAGCGCGCGAGGGCTGCACGCTCGGACCGAATGCGCTCGCCGTGCGCGAACAGACGGCGAGCAAGCGCGTGGTGATTTTCGGATTGCCGGGCGCGTTCACGCCGACCTGTTCGGCGAAGCATGTACCGGGTTATGTCGAGCAGTGCGACGCGTTCCGCGCGGCCGGCATCGACGAAGATTTGGTGTGTGTCCGTCAACGACGCGTTCAAGATGGGCGCTTGGGGACGGGATCAGCACAACCGCGGGCAAGGTGCGCATGATCGCGGACGGCAGCGCAGCCTTCACTCATGCACTGGGGAATTACGCAGGATCTGTCCGCGCGCGGCATGAGAATCCGTTGGCTCTCTTGAAAAATGAGTGGGTTACGAGGCATGCGGATGGATCTTCGAGAAGTTGAGCTTGCCAGCGATCAAAAACCGCACCATGCGCATGGTCGCGAGGTTGGTGTACCCGCGAGCTTTTCGCTTCGCGGCCTGGAAGAGCCCGTTGATGGCTTCCAGGAAGCTCCGTTGGTCTGACGCGTCTGGGTCCAGGCCACGATGCCGTCGAAATGACTACCGATCATGCGGGCGACTTCCTTATCTCCTGAAGTCGCTCGCGATAGAGCCACGCGCGGGCGGTTCGCTTGGTCGTGACGTTCGCGATCAGGCCATCCAGATCGGCGCGTTGTGCGACCGTAAGCCGGTCTCTATCCTTCAACAGCGACCGACCCAATCCTTTGAGGTTCAGATCGGTTCGCCGTTCGCTTCGTCGCATTTGGTCGACGGCTTTCGACGCATGGGCGACGACGTGGAAACTTGTCGACGGTGATGTGGGCATTCGGCAGGCGCATCTCGACGCCCTTGATGAACGCGGGCGACATGTTGATGCTGACCGACATAATCTGTTCAAGCCCCCCGCCATGTTCGCGCAGACTCTCGGCCGAACGCTTCGGCTTGCGCTCGATCGCGTCAGCTACGAGCGTCAGGTAGTGGTGGACGCGTTTGTAGGACGTCTGGTCGACGGCAACGCTCGTCATATCGGACAGATCGATGTCGGCAAGTGCGAGTTCGACGTAGCGCTTGCAAGTGGCGTGCACCCGGTGCCAGGACTCGCCGACCGTGCGGGCTACCGCTGCGAAAGACCTGCTGGAGCAGCAGCGCCATCGCCTCGAACAGCAGCGTAAAGCCTTCCTGATTAGTTACTTGACTCCGAAGCAGGCATGCAATCAAGTATCGTTCGCCAGATGCTTACGGAGCATGCGCCATGCCCATGAACAGAATCCAGTTTCAGGCCGGTCTGTCGATGAAAGAATTTCAGGAGCAGTACGGCAACGAAGCGCAATGCGAGGCCGCGCTGGTCAAGTCTCGCTGGCCCGATGGCTGGTGTGCCCTCGATGCAAGGGGGCGCGTTATGCCAGCGCCTACAACGGCCGGCGACTGTGGGAATGCCTGAGCCAGTCCTGCCGGTACCAATGCTCGTCGGTCGTCGGAACGATATTCGAGAAGACGAAATTGTCGCTGACGACCTGGTTTCTGGCGATCTACCTGGTGACGCAGAGCAAGGACGCCATCAGCGGACTGGAGCTCAAACGCCAGCTGAGCGTGAGCTACAAGACGGTCTGGCTCATCAAGCAGAAGTTGCTGGAGACCATGTGGCTGCGCGAAGAGCGACGCCGGCTCGACGAACGGGTCGAGGTCGACGACGCGTATCTGGGCAGGGAACGCTCCGGCGTAAGGCTGTGGGCGTGGCGCGCCCGGCAAGACGCCGTTTGTAGCGGCCGTGCAAACCATCTGACGATGGCCGTCCTCTGTTCATGCGGCTCTCGCCTGTGCCGGGCTTTACCAACGCGGCCCTTGAGGTCTGGGCGGCCAGCAGCCTGATGTCCACCGCGTGCGTCGTTTCCGATGGCCTGTGGTGTTTCGACGGCGTAACGCAAAAGGCTGCCAGTCATGAGCGCCATGTTACGGGCGGTGGCCGTCAGGCCGCGGATTCCACGACACTTGGACACCCATTCCACGCTCACTTGGACAGGCAGTCGGAGCGCAGCGCGCGCAGGTTTGCATTGTTAGTCTGAAGTTCCCATCGCCGTCAATTTCGTCGAGCGACTGGGCATTGATTCGCCTTTGAGTTCGATGCGGTAAGCGTTGTGCGCCAGCCGGTCAAGGATCGCATCGCCT
>JAYFRX010000005.1:0-22869 GCA_040946945.1 Burkholderia sp.
TCAGGGGCCGGGTCGACCGCTATCGCGATGTCGACATGGCGATGCGATGGGCGGCCACTGGCTTCCTGGAAGTTGAGAAGCGATTCCGTAAGCTCGGCGGCGCCGACGCAACCTCTGGATGCTCGCCGTTGCCTTGCATCGTCCGACTGATAAACGCGTTGACCATGACTTGAAGTCCGCCTAACCTACGAAACCCTGCCGCCCCAACCTTCAACTACGAATGGGACGCCGCCCAGCATCCGTCGCAATGCATCAAGCGCATCAACGACGGATACTTCAACGGCCTGCTAGTCATTCATGAGGAATTCTTGCCGAAGCCCCGCCGGAGCGACTACCATCCGCCTTGCGGTGCTCATACGATAGGTGCCTCATCCGGTGCCTGTCCTCTTCCGATGCTGCGAATCTGGCTGTCCGTCGTCGTTTCGCTGTTGGCCGCGTGCTCGACCGCGCCGCAGCAGTCGTCGACGCGCACCGGCGCCGCTCCGCGCATCACCACGCCGCGCGGCTTCCCGAACTTCGTCGACCACAGCATCGGCCGCGAGGAAATCCCGATCCAGGCCATGAGCCTGGTCGGCGTCCCCTATCGCTGGGGCGGCAATACGCCGGACAGCGGCTTCGACTGCAGCGGGCTGGTGCACTATATCGTGTCGCGCGCGGCCAACGTCACGCTGCCGCGCACCACGGTGGAAATGAGCACGCGCGGCGAATCGATCGAACCCGACGAGATCGCTCCCGGCGACCTGGTGTTCTTCAACACCACCGGCCACTCGCATTCGCACGTCGGCATCTACGTCGGCAAGCTGCGATTCGTGAACGCGCCCTCGACGGGCGGCACGGTGCGGCTCGACTACCTGACGAACCCCTATTGGGCCAAGCATTTCGACGGCATCCGGCGCGTAGCGCCGGCCCGCCAGGCGGTGTCCCAGAAATAGTTGAAGGTTGAAGGCGGCGGTTCTCGCAGGAATCCGAGAGAATCGGGTTTCCAAGATCGAGCTCCAGAACAGGAGAACCGCCGAGATGAAGCCTACCAAGAAACCCGGGTGTCGTGCCAAGTTGCCGCTGACGGTCGTCGGCAAACAGGAGCACGAGGCCCTGCGCGCCAGCTTTGCCGAGCACGAACAGTTGTGGCTTCCGATGCGCGATCTGATCCAGAACACGCGCATCAGTGTTGACGCCCTGATGTACGACGCTGGCCGCGCGCTCGTCGAACAATTGCTGATGGTGTCTGCTCGCGAGGTGGCCGGCGACAAGCACGCGGGGCGTGCCGCCGGCGACGTGCGCTGGCATGACTCGCAGCCCGGCCGAATCGTGATGGACGAACGCAAGCTGCGGGTTCAGCGGCCCCGGCTGCGGGACAAGCGCGGCAAGGAAGTGCCGATTCCCGCCTACACGCAGCTGCGCAATGACGAACGGCTCACGCAGCGCATGTACGACATCATGGTCAGCGGCGTGTCGACCCGAAAGTATGACGAGGCGTTGCCTGAAATGGCCCACACCGTCGGCATCTCGAAGAGCAGCGTCTCGCGCGAGTTCGTGAAGGCGAGCAAGAAGAAGCTTGACGGGCTGATGGAGCGTCGCTTCGAGGATCACGACATCCTAGCCATCTACCTGGACGGTATCATCGTCGATGGGTGCCGCATCCTCACCGTGATTGGCGTCGAGAGCGACGCCCAGAAGCATTTGATGGGGCTAGTGAGCGGTTCGAGCGAGAACGCCGAAGTCATTAAGGATCTGCTGAATAGCCTGATCGAACGCGGGCTGGCGATCGACCGGGACTATCTGTTCGTGATTGATGGGTCCAAGGCGTTGCGCTCGGCGATCGAGGCAGTGTTCGGCGAACGTGCCCACGTCCAGCGGTGCCGGACCCACAAGATTCGCAACGTGACCGAACGGCTGGCGAAGCAGACCCGACAGCAGGTCGCCTCGGTCATGCGTGCCGCGTACAAGCTGCCGGCCGACGACGGCCTCGCTCGGCCGAAGGCCCAGGCGGCATGGTTGAAGACCCACCATCCGGACGCGGCGGCCTCGCTGCTTGAGGGACTTGAGGAAACGTTCACGGTCAACCGCCTGGACCTGACGCCGCGGCTGATCCGCAGCCTGGCGACGATGAACCTGATCGAGAATCCGAACGGCGCGGCGCGCCGCGTCAGCGGCCGGGTCGAGCGCTATCGCGATGTCGATATGGCGATGCGATGGGCGGCCACTGGCTTCCTGGAAGCTGAGAAGCGATTCCGTAAGCTCGGCGGTGCCGACGGACCCCTGGATGCTCGCCGTTGCCTTGCATCGTCCGACCGATCAACGCGTCGACCATGACTTGAAGTCCGTCTAACCTACGAAACCCTGCCGCCCCAACCTTCAACTACGAATGGGACGCCGCCCATCCATGATCGAAGGCAGCTCTCGTTTCGCCAAAAATCGAGAGTAAACCCCAGCACGCCGATGTTTAGAACCACTAACTTTCGCCCGCTCACCCTTGCCACACGGACTTTTTCATGCGGAAGCCCTGCGATAGCAACGATTGGCCGTTGTACGGCCCACCAGGTTTGTGTAGACTCTTTCGGATGGCGAAAAATCGTTCGATTTTCCCGGCCTTCAAGCTGCACGGCATCACGGCCCGCGCGCTGGCGCGCGCCATAGTCTCCACGAAAATCATCACCATGAAAACGATCACGAAAAGCTGATCGTCATTCGTCATGCCCGTCTGATTTCCCCGCGCAGGTTACGTGGGGGACAAAAAAGCGGGGAAGCTCTCAAGCAAAGGGTTAGTCATGAACGTAGGTCTCGTAGGTTGGCGTGGGATGGTCGGCAGCGTCCTGATGCAGCGCATGCAGGAAGAAGGCGATTTCGATCTGATCGAGCCGGTGTTTTTCAGCACCAGCAACGCAGGTGGCAAGGTGCCAGCCTTCGCGAAAAACGAGTCCACGCTCAAGGACGCCTCGAGCATCGACGAGCTCCAGAAGTGCGACGTGATCATTACCTGCCAGGGCGGTGACTACACTAACGAGGTGTTCCACAAGCTGCGCGCGGCCGGCTGGAACGGCTACTGGATCGACGCGGCTTTGTCGCTGCGCATGAAGGACGACGCGGTCATCATCCTCGACCCGGTCAACCTCGACGTGATCAAGGACGCGCTGGTCAAGGGCACCCGCAACTTCGTCGGCGGCAACTGCACGGTCAGCCTGATGCTGATGGCGCTGGGCGGCCTGTACCGCGAGAACCTAGTCGACTGGATGACGGCCATGACCTACCAGGCCGCGTCGGGCGCCGGCGCGCAGAACATGCGCGATCTGCTGTCGCAGATGGGCATGTTGCACGGCGCGGTGGCCGAGCAACTGGCCGATCCGGCCTCGGCGATCCTCGACATCGACCGCCGCGTGCTGGCCGCGATGAACGGCGACGCGATGCCGACCAGCCAGTTCGGCGTGCCGCTGGCCGGCTCGCTGATCCCCTGGATCGACAAGGATCTCGGCAACGGCATGTCGAAGGAAGAGTGGAAGGGCGGCGCCGAGACCAACAAGATTCTCGGCAAGCCGGCCATGGGCGAGCCGGGCTCGATCTCGGTCGACGGCCTGTGCGTGCGGATCGGTGCGATGCGCTGCCACTCGCAGGCGCTCACCATCAAGCTGAAAAAGGACGTGCCGCTCGACGAAGTCAACGCGATTCTTGCCTCCGCCAACGACTGGGTGAAGTTCGTGCCGAACGAGCGCGAGGCCTCGATGCGCGGCCTGTCGCCGGCCGTCGTCACGGGTACCCTGACGGTGCCGGTCGGCCGCGTGCGCAAGCTCGCGATGGGCGGCGAATACCTGTCGGCCTTCACGGTCGGCGACCAACTGCTGTGGGGCGCGGCCGAGCCGCTGCGCCGCATGCTGCGCATTCTGCTCGACAAGTAAGCCGAAGTGTTCCGCGTCCAGCAAGGACGGCGGCGACGGCGTTCGCGGTGCCCGGTGTTCCGCCGGGGCGGCGAACGCCGTTTCGTTTTGGTGCCCGCCCCGCGGCGCTCGCGCCTCGCCCGAATGCGTGGCGGGTGCCACAAAGTCGAAGTACGGCGGCTCCGGTTTTTTAGACACAGGTTTTGGGTACAACGCATCCAAACTGGAGTCTGAGATGTTGAAGAAGGTAGACGTGCAGGAAGTTGCGCTGGCGGCGACGGAGGGCGCGCGTAGCGCGGCCGTAGACGCCGCCAGCGCCGCCGAATTCAAGCGCTGGTCCGTCGGGCGCAAACGCGCTGTCGTCCTGCGCTTGCTGCGCGGCGAATCGATTGACGCGGTGTCTCGCGAAGTTGGCGTCACGATCGCCGAGCTCGAACAATGGCGCGAACTCGCCCTGGCAGGCATCGAAGCCGGTCTGAAGTCGCGCCAGACCGATCCGTTGGAAGTCAAGCTCAAGGAAGCCGTGCATCGCGTCGGCGAACTGACCATGGAGGTCGAAATGCTGCGCATGGAGCGCGAGCGGCAGGAGCGCCGCCCTTTGATCGCCAGGAGCTCGTCGACATGAGCCACACGATCTCCGCGACAGGCAAACCCTTCGGATTGCAACGGGTATGCCAGGTGCTCGACTTTCCGCGCTCCACGATCTATGCCGAGCGCGCCAGGGCGCTCAACAAGGTCACCCCACTTGCCCCTGTCCGACGTGGCCCGAAGCCCAAGGTGCCAGCTCACGAGCGGCTCGCAGCTGTTCGCGCCGATCTGACTCGCACGCCGTTCGTCGGCGAAGGGGCGCGCAAGGTCTGGGCACGCTTGCGCATTCAGGACGACATCCGCGTGTCCCGAGCCCGTGTCTCGCCGCTGATCCGCGAACACGGCCTGCTTTCGCCCCATCGGCAACCGCAGAAACCGCCCAATGCTCACGATGGTCGAATGACGACTGATCGGCCTACATTGCGGCGCGACGTGTGTCGGCATCCACGTCCCCAAAGTGGGCGACCGCTTTGCCGCACTGGAGCCAATCAGCCAAGGGGTGCGCGAGCAGTTCGGATCGGTCGAAGCTGATGCCGGCCGCGGACTGTCCCTGCGAATGGATCACGGCTTGCAGTACAGGTCGGACGCTTTGCGAGCCCAGCTCAAGTTCTAGGGGATTACGCCGAGCTATGCCTTCGTTACTGAGCCGCAAACCAACGGCGTCGCCGAGCGTTTCAATCACTGGCGCGTGCCGGCCGCGGGCTGTTTGCCGCGAATCGGCAGGCCTTCATGGAGCACGATTCGAGCCGCCTGAAGGTGGGCGCGACGCTGACGGTGCCGCCCCCCCCCCCCCCGCTCGACGCGAGCAGCGCGGCTGCTCCGGCTGCGCCGTCGGCGGCGAATGCTTCGGGGGCGCATCCCAATCCCGCTGTCGCGCCGGCCACCGGCGGCTCGGCACCGCATACGGCGACGGCGGCAACCGCTGCGACAGGCGCGGCCGTGACGGCCGGCGCTTCGTCGGCCGCGGCAACGGGTGTTTCGGCGGCCGCGGCGGCACCGACTTCGGCGGCGCTTGCTCAGGGCGGGTCTGCGTTGGCGGTGCCGGCAACGCTGCCCGGCACCGCCGCGCATGTGAATGGCGGCAACGCCGGCAAGCCGGCCAGCGCGCACTCCTGGAGCGGTTCGATCCAGACCGCGCCGCCGATCGGATCGAGCCCGGCGGAGGCCGCGTTGTTGGCCCCCCGGCAATGCGGCTTCGGCCACGCCCCGCGCGGCCTCGGCGCCGCTGGCGAACGCACCGCAGGCGCGTCCGTCCAGCCTGCAGCAATTGCTCGCGCTGAAGAATCGCGTGCTGATGGAGCTGCAGTTGCATGGTATCGGCAAACCCGCGCCCGACAGCGTGGCCCCCGCGATGAAGCCGGCAGCGGCACCGTTGCAGGCGGCTCTGGCAAGCGCCGCACCGGCGGCGAGCGACGTGGAGCCGGCCTCCGGCACCTCGGCACCGCCCGTCGCGCAGCCGAGTGCGCCGGCGGTTCCGTTCGACCGGACCGCGGTGATCGCGGTCGGTGTCGCCGCGGCGACGCTGATTCTTGGCTTCGCATTCCGGTGCCGCAAGCGTGCCGAGCCCGATGACGAAACCGCGCCGGCCTCGGACGAAGCCGGAACCGTCGGCGGACAGCGTCGCGGACGAGGCGGCCGTCACGCCGGGGTCGTCGGCTCGCGGTGCCGATGCTGACCCAGTGGCAGGGGCGGGCGCGACCTCCGCTGCGCTTGTCGCCGAGGCGGCGGCCCAAGCCACGCGGGCTGCACCGGAAGCCCCAGATCCGATCGATCATCGCGATCACGAGCCCACGCCGCCTGCCGCCGAACCGACCGTCCCGCCGATGCCGGTTTCCAGCGAAGGCCGCCCGTCAACACGCCCGACGCGGCCGAGCCGCCGCCGGGCCAACGCGACCACGGGAACCTGACGGCGCCGCTCGAGGCAGCGCCACCGGCCGCTCCCGCCGAACCTTCGAGCTTGACCGAATTGAATAAACTGACTCATCCCGTCTCGTCCGGCGTGCCCGTGCATGAATTCCCAGCCAATGCGGTGTCCGCGCTAGACAGCCTCGACATGCCGTTGCCGCCGTGCAGCGGCCTGCCCGACGCGGACCTTGATTTTGCATTGCATAACGCAACTAACGGTCTGTCCGATTCGCGCCTGCCGGCTGCCAGCCTCGAGCGGCCCGAATCGGCCCGCACGCATGAAGCCGGCGAGCAGAAAAGCAACCTTCATGCCTCATTGGCAGCGCATGTGAGCACGGATCTCTCTTACGAAGAACTGCCGTTCGACGACGAACCAAGCCAATCGATCCCCGAAAACCGCCCGGCGTCGGGCTTCGCTCCTTTCGGTGCCGCGCAGTTCGGGGCGCTGAATCTTGACTTCGATCTTGACCTGCCGGCCGGCCCGGGCGCGACGCTGCCACCGCCGACCGAGGCTGCGCTCGACCAGATCGCGCACAATAAGCTTAAACTGGCCTCGGAATACGTCGAGCTTGGCGATCTGCATGGCGTGCGCCTGCTGCTGGGCGAGGTGATCGACGCGAATCGCGCCGACACGCGCGAGGCCGCGCGCGCCATGTTCGTGAAACTCGCCGACGCCTCGTGATGCGGATCGCCCTCGGTATCCAGTACGACGGCGCGGCGTTCTGCGGCTGGCAATCGCAGCCGCACGGCAAGACCGTGCAGGACGCACTGGAGCGCGCGCTCAAGGCGTTCGCGCTGGTGCTCCTGCACACGGTGGTGGCCGGCCGCACCGACACGGGCGTGCATGGCCTGGGCCAGGTGGTCCATTTCGACACGGACCTCGATCGCAGCGACTTCTCCTGGGTACGCGGCACCAATGCCTTCCTGCCCTCGACGGTGGCCGTGCAGTGGGCCAAGCCGATGCCGGACAGCTTCCACGCGCGCTTCGCCGCGTTCGAGCGTACCTACTACTACGTGCTCTACGTGCATCCGGTGCGCTCGCCGATGCTCGCCTCGCGGGCCGGCTGGGTCCACACGCCGCTCGATATCGAGGCGATGCGCGCGGCCGCGCGGCACCTGATCGGCGAACACGACTTTTCCTCGCTCCGTTCATCGGAGTGCCAGTCGAAGACGCCGGTCAAGCACCTATACCAGATCGATATCCGCGCCTCGGGCAGCTTCATCCACTTCCGGTTCCGCGCCAACGCCTTCCTGCACCACATGGTGCGCAACCTCATGGGCTGCCTGATCATGGTGGGGCGCGGACGTTATCCGGCCGACTGGATGGCCGAGGTGCTGGCCGTGCGCAATCGCGATCGCGCCGCGCCGACCTTCGCGCCCGACGGCCTCTATCTAGCGCATATCGGCTATCCTGAGGAGTTCGCGGTGCCGGCCGCGCAACTGGGCAGCGTGCCGTGGAGCACGGTGTGGGCCGACCTCGACGGCTCGGTGCCCGGCGCGAGCCCGCATCCCTGAGCGCCTCAACCGAACCCAAGTCGCGCGCTCGCGAGCCGGTTGAGCTTCGCGGCGCGCGCCAGCAGGAACGCCTGACGATGACCGATACGACCCTTTCAGCCGGCGGCCCCGCCGCCCCGCCGCAAGCCCGCACCCGCATCAAGCTGTGCGGGTTGTCCCATCCTGCCGATGTCGACCATGCCGTCGCGCTAGGTGCCGATGTGGTCGGCTTCGTGTTCTACCCGAAGAGCCCGCGCGCCGTGACCATCGAGCAGGCTGCCGAGCTCGCGCGGCGCGTGCCGCCCTTCGTCTCGGCGGTCGGCCTGTTCGTGAACGCCACGCCCGAGGAGCTGGCGCGCGTGCTCGACGCAGTGCCGCTCACCACGCTGCAGTTCCACGGAGACGAGACCCCGGAGCAGTGTCTGGCGCTCGCTCGCGAGGCCCGGCTGCCCTGGATGCGGGCCTTGCGCGTCGGGGGCTCGACGCGGCGCGCCGATTTGGTACAATCGGCACTTAACTATTCGACAGCCAGCGGCCTGTTGTTCGACACTCATGTGCCGGACTATGGCGGCAGCGGCAAAGTCTTCGATTGGTCACTTATTCCCGCAGAGATCGTGCATCGGGCCGTTTTGAGTGGTGGCTTGAGCGCTCAAAACGTCGGTGATGCAATACGCCAGATCCGCCCGTGCGCGGTCGATGTCTCCAGTGGCATCGAGGTACCGGGCGAGAAGGGCGTGAAGGATCACGCCCGGATGGCGGCGTTCGTGAGCGCGGTGCGCGCGGCGGACGCCAAGTGAGCACAAGGCCAGCGCGGCATGCGCCGGGCCGGCCAGTCGAGAGACGCAATCATGTACAACCTTCCTGATGATCGCGGCCACTTCGGCCCGTATGGCGGCGTGTTTGTCGCCGAAACCCTGATCCACGCGCTCGACGAGCTGCGCGAGGCCTATGATCGCTTTCGCGCCGCCCCTGATTTTGTTGCCGAGTACAACCGCGAGCTGAAGCATTTCGTCGGCCGCCCCTCGCCGATCTACCACGCGCAGCGCTGGAGCGAACTGCTTGGCGGCGCGCAGCTGTACCTGAAGCGCGAGGACCTGAACCACACTGGCGCGCACAAGATCAACAACGTGATCGGCCAGGCGCTGCTGGCGCGCTGGATGGGCAAGAAGCGCGTGATCGCCGAGACCGGCGCGGGCCAGCACGGCGTGGCCACCGCCACCATATGCGCGCGCTTCGGCATGGAGTGCATCGTCTACATGGGTGCCGAGGACGTGCGCCGCCAGGCAGCCAACGTCTACCGCATGAAGCTGCTCGGCGCGACCGTGGTGCCGGTCAAGTCGGGCTCGCGCACGCTCAAGGACGCGCTCAACGAGGCGATGCGCGACTGGGTTACCAACATCGAGACCACCTTCTACATCATCGGCACGGTGGCTGGCCCGCATCCGTACCCGATGATGGTGCGCGACTTCCAGCGCGTGATCGGCGACGAGTGCAAGGTGCAGATGCCAGAGATGGCGGCGGGGCGCCAGCCCGACGCGGTGATCGCCTGCGTGGGCGGCGGCTCGAACGCGATGGGTATCTTTTACCCGTACATCGACGATACCGACGTCCAGCTGATCGGCGTCGAGGCGGCCGGCGACGGGCTCGACACGGGCCGCCACGCGGCCTCGCTGACGGGCGGCGGCAGCCCCGGCGTCCTGCACGGCAACCGCACCTACCTGCTGGAGGACGACGACGGCCAGATCATCGAGACGCATTCGGTGTCGGCCGGCCTCGACTATCCCGGCGTGGGCCCCGAGCATGCCTGGCTCAAGGACAGCGGCCGCGCGCAGTACGTGCCGATCACCGACGAGGAAGCGCTGAAGGCCTTCCACGACTGCTGCCGGATCGAGGGCATCATTCCGGCGCTCGAGTCGAGTCACGCGATTGCCTACGGTGCCAAGCTCGCCGCGACCCTGTCGAAAGACTGCATCTTGCTGGTCAATCTGTCGGGCCGTGGCGACAAGGACATGCATACCGTCGCGGAACGCGGCGGCATCCTGCTCTGACGCCCGGATGCGCGACCTGATCGAGGAGCCGGTCGGCGGCGCGGCGAGCGAGGTCGAGGCGGCTTTGGCCGCCGCTGCATCCGCGCGTCCCGAACACGCGCTGTCGGCCGGCATCGAGCTGCGTCACCGTGATTTCCTGACCGATGCGGCGAGCCTGCCGGATGCGTCGATCGACCTGATTGTCGCCGATCCGCCCTACGGGCTCGGCAAAGACTACGGCAACGACTCGGACAAGCTGCAGGGCGACGCCCACCTGGCGTGGACTCGGCAGTGGCTCGATCTCGCGATCCCGAAGTTGAAGCCGAGCGGCTCGCTCTATGTGTTCTGCACCTGGCAGTACGCACCGGAGACCTTCAGCTTCCTGAAGACGTGCCTGACGATGGTCAACGAGATCATCTGGGACCGGCGCGTGCCGAGCATGGGTGGCACTACGCGCCGTTTCACCTCGGTGCACGACAACATCGGTTTTTTCGCGGTATCGAAGGGCTATTACTTCGATCTCGATTCGGTCCGCATTCCCTACGACGCCGAAACGAAGAAGGCGCGTTCGCGCAAGCTGTTCGAAGGCAGCAAGTGGCTCGAAATGGGCTACAACCCGAAGGACGTCTGGTCGGTCTCGCGCCTGCATCGGCAGCACGCGGAGCGAGTCGACCACCCGACCCAGAAGCCGCTCGAACTGGTCGAGCGGATGGTGTTGTCGAGCTGCCCGCCGGGCGGCGTGGTGCTGGACCCGTTCATGGGTAGCGGCACCACCGCCGTGGCCAGCGCGCGACACGGACGCCGCTTCATCGGCTACGAGATCAACGAAAGTTATTGCGCGATCGCGCGCGATCGCGTCGCCGCGCTCGCCGCACCGGCCAATGCCTGAGCCCGAGTGGGGCCGCTTGCCGCCGATCGCGACTGAATCCAGGAAACGACATCATGTCCCGTATCCAGAATACCTTTGCAGCACTCTCCGCCCAGGGCCGTAAGGGCCTGATCCCCTTCCTCACGGCGGGCGACCCGAACCCGGCGCAAACCGTCGAATTCATGCACGCGCTGGCCGAGGGCGGTGCCGACGTGATCGAGCTCGGCGTGCCGTTCTCCGATCCGATGGCCGACGGCCCGGTGATCCAGCGTTCGTCCGAGCGCGCGCTGGCGCGCGGCGTGACGCTGCGGTACGTGCTCGACGAGGTCAAGCGCTTCCGTGAGCGCGACGATCGCACCCCGGTGGTGCTTATGGGCTATGCCAACCCGATCGAGCGGATGGGTGCCGAGGCCTTCGCCGAGGCGGCCGCCGCGGCCGGCGTTGACGGCGTGCTGGTGGTCGACTATCCACCCGAGGAAGCAGCCTGCTTCGCCGCCAGCATGCGCGTCGCTGGCCTCGACCCCATTTTCCTGCTGGCCCCCACCTCGACCGAGGAGCGGATGGCCGAAGTCGGGCGGATCGCCAGCGGTTATGTCTATTACGTGTCGCTGAAAGGGGTGACGGGCGCTGGAAATCTGGATGTTTCCAGCATTGCAGGTAAAATCCCGGCCATCAAGTCGCGCGTGCCGGTTCCGGTCTGCGTCGGCTTCGGGATTTGCGACGCCGCCACGGCGCACGCGGTGGCCGAGGTGTCGGACGCGGTCGTGATCGGCAGCCGCCTCGTGCAACTGCTCGAGGATGCGGCACCGGAAGCGGCGGCGGGGGTGCTCAAGGCCTTCATTGCCGAGATTCGCGCCGCGCTCGACGGCGAGGCCAAGGCGGCCTGAGGCTGCCGCGCGACGTCACACGACACACAGAGAAACACCGAATGCGGGCCGGAACGATCCGGCCCGTTCTGATGAGGGAAACCATACGATGAGCTGGATCGACAAGCTGTTGCCGCCGAAGATCAAGCAGACCGACCCGAAGAGCCGCAAGGGCATCCCCGAGGGGCTGTGGGTCAAGTGTCCGTCTTGCGAGGCCGTGCTGTACCGCTCCGACGTCGAGGCGAACCTGCACGTGTGCCCGAAATGCGACCACCATATGCGGGTCGGCGCGCGTGAGCGCTTGGACGCGCTGCTCGATCCGGAAGGCCGCTACGAGATCGGCCAGGAAATCGTGCCGGTCGACATGCTGAAGTTCAAGGACAGCCGCAAGTACCCGGATCGCCTCAAGGAAGCGATGGACGAAACCGGCGAAACCGACGCGATGGTGGTGATGGGCGGCGCGATCCGCACACTGCCGGTGGTGGCGGCCTGTTTCGAGTTCTCGTTCATGGGCGGCTCGATGGGTTCGGTGGTCGGCGAGCGCTTCGCGCGCGGCGCGCAGAACGCGCTCGAGCAGCATGTGCCGTTCATCTGCGTGACGGCCTCGGGCGGCGCGCGGATGCAGGAAAGCCTGCTGTCGTTGATGCAGATGGCCAAGACCACGGCGATGCTGACCAAGCTCTCGAAAGCCAAGCTGCCGTTCATTTCGGTGCTGACCGACCCGACCATGGGCGGCGTGTCGGCCAGCTTCGCCTTCCTCGGCGACGTGGTGATTGCTGAGCCGAAAGCACTGATCGGCTTCGCCGGCCCGCGCGTGATCGAGCAGACGGTGCGCGAGAAGCTGCCGGAAGGCTTCCAGCGTTCCGAATTCCTGCTGAAGTCGGGTGCGATCGATATGATCGTCGACCGTCGCAAGATGCGCGACGAGATCGCCCAGCTGCTCGCGCTGCTGCAGCGCGAGCCGGCCGACGCGCTCGCCTAAGTCACGTGCGCCGCGTTTTCCTTTTTTCAGCGTTCCTGCAGATTCACAGTGGTACAGATGAGCACCTTTCCTACTTTCGACGCCTGGCTCTCGCACCTCGAAACCGCGCATCCGGTCGGTATCGACATGGGCCTGGCCCGCATCACCCAAGTCAAGGAAGCGCTCGGGTTAGCGTTCTCGTGCTCGGTGATCACGGTTGGCGGCACTAACGGCAAGGGCTCGACTTGCGCGTTCCTCGAAACCATTCTGCTGAAGGCCGGCTATCGCGTCGGCTGCCATACTTCGCCGCACCTGATCGCCTTCCACGAGCGCGCGCGCCTGGGCGGCCAGAACGTGGCCGACGAGCTGCTGCTGCCGCATTTCCAGGCGGTCGAGGCGGCGCGCCTGAGCCTGGCGCAGCCCGTCACGCTGACCTATTTCGAGTTCACCACGCTGGCGATCCTGCGCCTATTCGCTGACAGCGGGCTCGACGCGGTGATCCTCGAGGTGGGCTTGGGCGGCCGGCTCGACGCGATGAACATCATCGACGCTGACTGCGCGATCGTCACCAGCATCGACATCGATCACACCGAATACCTGGGCGACACGCGCGAGAAGATCGGCTTCGAGAAAGCCGGCATCTTCCGCCCCGATGCGCCGGCGATCTGCGGCGATCCCTCGCCGCCGGAAACCCTGATCGACCACGCCGAGACGATCGGTGCCGACCTGTGGCTGGTCGGTCGCGATTTCCGCTACGAAGCGCAGCCGGGCAACGAGCGCCAGCAGTGGAGCTATCTGGGCCGCGGCAAGCGCTACCCGGCGCTGGCCTATCCGGCGCTGCGCGGCGCCAACCAGCTGATCAATGCCTCGGCCGCGCTGGCCGCGCTGGAGGCGCTGCGCTCGCGCCTGCCGGTGTCGGCCCAGGACATCCGCCTGGGCCTGGCCAACGTCGAGCTGGCGGGGCGCTTTCAGGTGCTGCCCGTCAAGCCCGCGATCGTCCTCGATGTTGCGCATAACCCGCACGCGGCGGCCGTTCTCGCGCAAAACCTCGGCAACATGGGTTTCTTTCCGTACACTTACGGGGTGTTCGGGGTGATGCGCGACAAGGACATCGCCGGCGTGCTCAAGCAGCTGAAGGGCGAGATCGACCACTGGTGCGTGACCGACCTGCCGCCGCCCCGCGCAGCGTCGGCCGGGACGCTCGAGACGGCGCTGCGCGAGGCGGGTGTCGAGGACGGCCCCGACAGCAGCGTGACGCATCACGTCACACCCGCGGACGCTTTTCGAGATGCCCTGAAGCGGGCTTCGGAGAATGATAGAATCGTGGTTTTTGGTAGCTTTGATACGGTGGCCGGTGTGATGGCCTACCGTAAATCGCAGCAACACTGACGGGCAGTTCAGACCAGCCATACATGGGAATCTTCTCGTTCTGCAAGAAGAAAGACGACGACGCGCCGTCCCGGCGCGGGTCGAAATCCGGTTCCCAGGCCGTTCGCAGCCAGCGATTCGAGCGGCGCACGCGCCGCGCCGAGCGTCCCTCGGACGCGAGGATGCTCGACCCGACCCTCCTCGAGAAACAACGTGCGCGCCGGTGCCTGGTGGGCGCGATCGCGCTGGTGGTCGCCGCGGTGATCGTGCTGCCGATGATTCTCGATTCGCATCCGAAGCCCGTCACCGACGACATCGCGATCGACATACCGAACAAGGCTACCCACGCGGTCCCCTCGCACGACGAGGATCCGGTCGACACGCAGGCCGGCGTCGCGCACGACGAGCCGCCCGCCTCGGGCACCGCCGACGACACGCAGACGGCGGCGCAGTCCGCCACTTCCTCCGATTCCTCCGACAGCAACGCCGCGGTGGCGCCGCCAAAGCCGGTGCAACAGCAGGCCGTGGCCAAGCCGGCCGCGCCCGCGCCGAAGCCGGCCGCCCCGGCGGCGGAGCACCCTCCCGCGCGCGCGGCCGGCGCCTCGCCGTCGCCGCCCGCCGGCACGCGCTTCGCGGTGCAGCTCGGCTCGTTCCCGGACGAGGCCACTGCGCACGGCTGGGCCGACAAGTTGAAAGCGGCGGGGGTGTCCGCATATGTCGAACATCGCAAGCAGGCCGACGGCAGCGCGACTACACTGCTGCGCACGGGCCCGTTCGCCGATCGCACGGCCGCCTCGGCCGCGATCGCGAAGGTGCGCGACGCGGGCCTGACCCAGTAAGCGCCGATGCTGACCGCGTTCGATTACGCCGTGCTGGCGGTGATCGGTCTGTCGGCCTTGCGCGGGGCGTGGCGCGGCTTCGTCTCCGAGATCTTCGGGCTGATCGGCTGGCTGGTGGCGTTTTTCGTGGCCTGCCGTTACGTGGGCTTCGTGCTGCCCTATATTCCGTCGACCTGGCCGGGCGGGGCGCTGACCCAGTGGGTGGTCGCCTTCGGGGCGATCATGATCGGTGTGGCACTGGTCGCCGGCGTGGCCAACGCGCTGCTGTCGCGCCTTGCGCAGGCCACCGGCCTGGGCGGCGTGGATCGCTCGCTAGGGCTGCTGTTCGGGCTGGTGCGCGGCGTGCTGCTGGTCTTGCTGCTGATGCCCGCGGCCGGGCTGACCGATCTGCCGAAACAGGATTTCTGGCGCAACGGGCTGTTGCGTCCCTTCGCCGAGCAGGGCGTGCGCGATCTGAAGCCGTTCCTGCCCGACGGGCTGGCTGCGTATATCCCACATCTGCATCTGATTACGCAGCGGCCGAAACCGTTTTTGTATCCTTGAAGGACCATGCCATGTGCGGCATCGTAGGTTTTATCTCTCACTCCCCGGTCAACCAGCTCATTTATGACAGCCTGCTGCTGCTGCAGCATCGTGGCCAGGACGCAGCCGGCATCGTGACCGCGGACGGCAGCAACTTCCACATGTACAAGGCCAACGGCATGGTGCGCGACGTATTTCGCACGCGCAACATGCGCAGTCTGCCGGGTACCGCGGGCATCGGCCAGGTGCGCTACCCGACGGCCGGCTCGGCCTCGAGCGAGGCCGAGGCGCAGCCGTTCTACGTCAACGCGCCGTTCGGCATCGTGCTCGCGCACAACGGCAACCTGACGAACATGGAACAGCTCAAGGACGAGATGTTCCGGATCGACCGCCGCCACATCAACACTAATTCCGACAGCGAAGTGCTGCTGAACGTGTTCGCCCACGAGCTGCAGCTGGTCACCACCGGCCTCGAGCTCGACCCAGCCGCGGTGTTCAAGGCTGTCTCGGGCGTGCATCGCCGCGCGCAGGGCTCGTACGCGATCGTCTCGCAGATCGCCGGCTACGGCATGGTCGCCTTCCGCGACCCGTTCGGTATCCGCCCGCTGTGCATCGGCAAGCAGGAAACGGAGGAGGGCACGGAATGGATGCTGGCTTCCGAGTCGGTGGCCGTGGAAGGCATCGGTTTCGAGGTCGTGCGCGACGTGGCGCCGGGCGAGGCGATCTTCATCGGCCAGGACGGCAGCTTCCATAGCCAGCAGTGCGCCGAGAACCCGAGCCTGAACCCCTGCATGTTCGAGTGGGTCTATCTCGCGCGTCCCGATTCCTGCCTCGACAGCGTGCCGGTCTACAACGTGCGCCTGCGCATGGGCGAATACCTCGCCGAGAAGATCAAGCGCGAGCTGAAGAACGTCAAAATCGACGTGGTGATGCCGATTCCCGATTCCTCGCGCCCGGCCGCCATGCAGGTGGCCAATAAGCTCGGCGTCGAGTATCGAGAGGGCTTCTTCAAGAACCGCTACGTCGGCCGCACCTTCATCATGCCGGGCCAGGCGGTGCGCAAGAAGTCGGTGCGCCAGAAGCTCAATGCGATGAGCATCGAATTCAAGGACAAGAACGTGCTGATCGTCGACGATTCCATCGTACGCGGCACCACCTCGCACGAGATCGTCCAGATGGCGCGCGATGCTGGCGCGAAGTCGGTGATCTTTGCCTCGGCCGCGCCGCCGGTGAAGTTTCCGAACGTCTACGGGATCGACATGCCGACGCGCAACGAGCTGGTCGCGCACGGCCGCTCCGACGAAGAGGTCGCCAAGATCATCGGCGCCGACTACCTGATCTACCAAGACGTCGACGACTTGCGCCGCGCGGTGCGCGACATCAACCCGGAGATCCACAACTTCGAGGCCTCCTGCTTTGACGGCAACTACATCACCGGCCACGTCAGCCCCGAGTACCTCGCTTCGCTGGAGCGCGCGCGCCTGGTGCCCGCCTCGCAGCTCGACCGGGACCAGAGCGAGTCCTCGCGCTCGCAGATGAATCTGCAGCTGTCGGTCGAATGAGTAGGGCTTTCGCATGAAGGCCCTTGTCAGGCAAGGCGGAGAATGGACTCAAGCACATCGATGTCCCACTCGGCGAGGTTACGGATGTTCTTCAGGCTGACTCTCTTCGGTTGCCGCTGTTGCTCCATGCGCGCCAGGTTCAGCGTGATCTTGTGCACGCACGCGAGATTTTGGGCTGTAGCTTTGTTGCGCGTCTGCTGGGCATCTTCGCCCCACGATACGTCGAGCACCCAATGGAGTTGATTCTCGATCCTCCAGTGTGCGCGCCAGCCGCGATATTTCGACGGCCTTCATCGGCCTGGAGCTGATGAGACAGGTTTGCTGCGTGGTGGTCTGATCGTCGATCTGCCGCGTGCGCGCCATCATCGCGATCCGCTGGGCAACCGGTCAGTGTTGTCCCATCTCCGAGAGTCATTGAACGTCCTCGCTCACCCGACACACGCGGGTTTCGATACGTCCGCGCCCTTTGTCATGGGTGGCGTGCTCCCAGTACGGACGCCTCAGCCCGCCAGTCTGAACCGAAGCAAACCATTCACGAAGGCTGTCCGTTAGCATGGGCTGGTTACGAGTTAAAGTCAAATTTTGGTGTACAGGGCGCGTCGTCGGCATGATTAGGCGGCCAGCGGTTGCTGAGCCGGTGTGCTATCGGTCACCGGGCCGCCGTCTTTAAACGCGATTCCACCGAGCTTCTCTGCAAGCTTCTCCGGTACCCGGATCCTGCGCCACGACTGTTCAGCCGACTCGATCAGCTTGAACGCCAGACCGAGTGCGTCGGCTCCGGTTTTTCTAGACACAGATTTGGGGTAAAACGCATCCCAACTGGAGTCTGAGATGTTGAAGAAGGAGACGTGCAGGAAGTTGCGCTGGCGGCGTCTACGGCCGCGCTACGCGCGCCCTCCGCCGCCGCCAGCGCCGCCGAATTCAAGCGCTGGTACGTCCCCGGGCGCAAACGCGCTGTCGTCCTGCGCTTGCTGCGCGGCGAATCGATTGACGCGGTGTCTCGCGATTGACGCGGTGTCTCGCGAAGTTGGCGTCACGCTCGCCGAGCTCGGACAATGGCGCGAACTCGCCCTAGCAGGCATCGAAGCCGGTCTGAAGTCGCGCCAGACCGATTCGTTGGAAGTCAAGCTCAAGGAAGCCGTGCATCGCGTCGGCGAACTGACCATGGAGGTCGAAATGCTGCGCATGGAGCGCGAGCGGCAGGAGCGCCGCCCTTTGATCGCCAGGAGCTCGTCGACATGAGCCACACGATCTCCGCGACAGGCAAACCCTTCGGATTGCAACGGGGTATGCCAGGTGCTCGACTTGCCGCGCTCCACGATCTATGCCGAGCGCGCCAGGACGCTCAACAAGGTCACCCCACTTGCCCCTGTCCGACTTGGCCCAAAGCCCAAGGTGCCCGATCACGAGCGGCTCGCAGCTGTTCGCGCCGATCTGACTCGCACGCCGTTCGTCGGCGAAGGGGCGTGCAAGGTCTGGGCACGCTTGCGCATTCAGAACGACATCCGCGTGTCCCGAGCCCGTGTCTCACGGCTGATGCGAGAAAACGGCCTGCTTTCGCCCCATCGGCAACCGCAGAAACCCGCCCAATGCTCACGATAGTCGAATGACGACTGATCGGCCTAACAAGATGTGGGGCACCGATGGCGCCAAGGTTCAAACCGTCGATGAGGGCCTGGGCCTGGTCTGGATCTTTGCTGCGGTTGATCATTGAGACGCGGCGTGTGTTGGCATCCACGTCACCAAAGTGGGCGACCGCTTTGCCGCACTGGAGCCAATCAGCCAAGGGGTGCGCGAGCAGTTCGGATCGGTCGAAGCTGATGCCGGCCGCCGACTGTCCCTGCGAATGAATCACGGCTCGCAGTACAGGTCGGACGATTTGCGCGCCCAGCTCAAGTTCTGGGGGATTACGCCGAGCTAAGCCTTCGTCGCTGAGCCGCAGACCCACGGCGTCGCCGAGCGTTTCAATCGGACCATGCAGGAGCATGGCTATCCTCGGGAGTCTGTTCAACAACGTTGAAGAAGTTCGTGCTGCCGCCGTCGCGTTCAAGGACCGATACAACCTAGAATGGCGTCTCGAAAAACTGGGCTTCAAGACACCTCTCGAAGCCCGTCAGGTAGCGCTCTTTCCACTTGCCGCCTGATCGCAAAATCGTGTCTAAACAACCCGATCCTGTACAGCCTTTAGCGTAGAGCCGCTGTCGCTGTGCGGAACGGGGACGCTGCTCGTCAGCGGCAATCCCTTCGGCCAACGCCGCCCGTTGAACGACCCGGACGGCATGATCGGCATCGTCGGCGCCGAGCACTTCCCAGGCGATGATCTTGCGGCTGTAGATGTCAATGATCAGGTACAGGTAGAACCACATGCTGGCCACGGTGCCGGGCAAATACGTCATATCCCAGCACCAGACTTGGCGGACTTCGCTCGCGATATGTGCGTGCTCGGCTCGCCGCTGGCTTGGGGCGCTTTGGCCCGACCGCGAGCGATGAGCGTTCTGACCTTGCGCCCGCAGTAACCGACAGAAGGTTGATTCGCTCGCCAGATAGACGCCTTCGTCGGCCAGCGACGGCACGACCGCGCAGGCGACATATCTGCGAAGCGCGTTTCGTTGGCGACTGCGAGCACAGCCTGACGCTCCGGTTCGGTTAGCCCATGCGGGGCTGGGCTTGGGATGAACTGCTTGCGGCCGGCGGCCGACGGTTTGCAGCCCATCCTGGGCCTTCCAGCGTTGCAGGGGTGCGCACGTCAATGCTGGCAGTCTCGCAAGCCGGGCGCAACCGTACACCGGCCTGATGAGCCGCGTCGATGTTTCGGGCAGTTATCTGGCGCTCCTCGAGACCGATCATTCGTCCTCTCCCTTGTGGAGAAGATTCGCCTCGAGTTTTTTGACAGCACCAACAAGGCGGTCGTCTCGGCCAGCGCACGGTCCTTGCGCCGAACTTCGCGCTCGAGTTCTTTGATCCGGCGACAATTCGCCTTCGTTTGCCCAGGCTTGGCACGCACGTCCTGCGGGGCGGCCAACGCCTGGGTGGCCGCGTCCCGCCAAGGCAGCAAGCTCCTGCGGATACAAGCCGTTCTCGCGGCACCATGCGCTACGCGATGTCTCGTCCAGCGCGGCAGTGGTGAGCGCGGCGTCCAGTCGCGATGCAGCTGTCTAAGCCCGACCACGGGCGGGCTTAGACAGCGACTCACTGCGCCAGCGCTCCAGCGTACCCACGTTCACGCGTGTTTCCTGCGCGACACCTTCAACCGACGCGCGCTCCGGCGACGACGAACCTGATCGAGAATCCGAACGGCGCGGTGCGCCGCGTCAGCGGCCGGGTCGACCGCTATCGCGATGTCGACATGGCGATGCGATGGGCCGCCACTGGCTTCCTGGAAGCTGAGAAGCGATTCCGTAAGCTCGGCGGTGCCGACGACCTCTGGATGCTCGCCATTGCCTTGCATCGTCCGACCGATAAACGCGTTGACCATGACTTGAAGTCCGCCTAACCTACGAAACCCTGTCGCCCCAACCTTCAACTACGAATGGGACACCGCCTTGGATACTTCAACGGCCTGCTAGAGAAAGCCCTCAGTGCGGAACTCGCGACACAGCCGCGGAAGCGGGGTGTCGGTGCCTCGCTGTCCGGACCAAATCTTGCGGACCCGCTTGTAAAAAATGCCCCCGGCCGCTCACGGCCGGCCGCTGCGCCGGTTCTCGAGCCCCCTCGTACAAAGCTTCGCCAGGCTGGTACGGATGTTGCGAAAGTCGGGACAGTCTCAATCAACGACGAGGAGCATCCGGATGCCCGCAACGCTCGCGCTACAGATGCGACAACACCTGACACTGACGCCGCGGCTGCAACAGTCGCTGCGGCTGCTGCAACTGTCGTCGCTCGAATTCCAGCAGGAACTGCGTCAAGCGCTGGACACCAACCCGTTTCTCGAGGATGTCCTGGTATCGGGCGACGAGGACACGCGCACGCCTTTCGACGATGCCACGCAGGCGGCGGAGTCGGCGGAGACCACCGAGCCGCCGACCCTGATCGCGGCCGAGGCGGGGCCGCCTGACGGCGAGCCCGCGTACATGGTGGAGCCCTCGATTCGCGGCAGTTCACTGCGCCGCTCCGAAGCCTTCGATCTCGAGCCTTCGGAGCGGCTGGTGGTCGAGCCTTCCTTGCACGAGCACCTGCACGAAGCGCTGTGCCTGTATCCGCTCAATTCGCGCGACCGCGCGGCGGCGCGCACCATCATCGACGCGCTCGACGACGACGGCTATCTGCGCCAGTCGCTCGCCGAACTGGCCGAGACTATCGCCGATTCCGAGAACTGCTTCAGCGAGCAAGACCTCGCGATTGCGCTGCGCTGCGTGCAGTCGCTCGACAAGCCAGGGCTGGCCGCGCGATCACTGTCGGAATGCCTGACGCTGCAGCTCGCCGCAATGCCGGCCGAGCGTCCCGACGTCGAATGCGCAAAGGCGATCGCCGAGCATCACTTGGAACGTCTCGCTCGCCGCGAGACCGCCGAAATCCAGCGTCGCCTCGGCTGCGATACGCGCACGCTGCGCGCGGCCTGCGCGCTGGTGCGCAAGCTCGATCCGCGCCCCGGCAACCATTACGGCGGTGCGAGCGGCGACTACGTGGTGCCCGACGTGATCGTGCGCCAGGTGAACGGCCGCTGGGTGGTGACAATCAACCCGGCGGTGATGCCGCGCGCGCGGATCCACAAGCTCTATGCCGAGCTGTTCGCCAAGTCCAGCGAGTCGACCCAGTCGCCGCTCGGCCAGCAACTGCAGGAAGCGCGCTGGCTGATCCGCAACGCGCAGAAGCGCTTCGACACGATCCAGCGCGTGAGCGAGTGCATCGTCGCGCGGCAGCGCGATTTTTTCCACTACGGCGCAATCGCGCTCAAGCCGCTAGTGCTGCGCGATATCGCCGAGGAGCTCGACCTGCACGAATCAACTATCTCGCGCGCCACCGGCAACAAGTACATGGCCACCCCGCACGGCGTGTTCGAGTTCAAGCACTTCTTCCCGCGCAAGCTGGAGGCGGCGGGGCGCGGCGCCTGCTCGGCCGCCGCCGCCAAGGTGCTGATCCGCGAAATGATCTCGACCGAGTCGGCCGGCGAACCGCTCTCCGACGTGGCGCTCGCGCAGCGCCTGGCCGGGCGCGGCGTGGTGCTGGCGCGGCGTACCGTGACCAAGTACCGGCAGGGCATGAAGATCCTGCCGGCAGAACTGCGCCGACGCGTGCCGATCTGAGCAGCAGGGCGCGCACGCAGCCCGACACCATCATCAAACAAAAATCGTGACGGCCCGGCCGTTTGCGACACGGTTACCCGTGGTCCAACCTGGAGGTAGACATGCTTCGGTACGCAGTGATCTTTTTCATCATCGCCATCATCGCTGCGGTGTTCGGCTTCGGCGGTATTGCGGCCGGGGCCGCCGAGATCGCGAAGATCCTGTTCTTCATCGTCGTGATCATCTTCATCGTCACGCTGTTACTGGGCGTGATGCGACGATAGGTGAGCCGCGGGTGTCGAGCCGAACGGCCGCCTTCGGGCGGCCGTTTTTTCGTGGTGCGCCCAGCATGGGCGCAATCTTGGAGGTGTAAGTCCTCCCGTGAGTTGACCACAGCGAACGAAGCGAAGCGCAACTGCGTGAGGGTGACCGAGCGTGGGGAGGAAGCGTGGAGCGAAGCCGTGAGCCGATGAACAAGAACCGGATAGAAGGCGATGCCGATCAGGGCGAGCGGGCCATAAACCGCAAAGCTCTCGTGGTCAAGGATCAGGCGTCGTAGATCCGGCGGTTGTGCGGTGAAGGATTGCGTTCTTACCTGGGGAGATCTCGCCTCATGTCTGAAAGGGCAACGATGTTGAGCCGGAGCGAGAAGAAGTGAGCTTGCCCGCAAAAAATGGATCCCTTGCTGAGTGTGTAAAACTCACGCAAGGAGGAAGGGAAGATGGGTAATCCGAGAGCTCGATATACGCAGGAATTCATGCTGGAAGCCGTGCGCATG
>JAYFRX010000006.1:0-21318 GCA_040946945.1 Burkholderia sp.
CGTTGAACGGACTCACTCGTGGCTCCACAACTTCCGTCGTCTTCGCATACGCTTCGATCGTCGAGCTGACATTCACGAAGCATTCTTCAAATTCGGCTGCGCCCTCGTCTGCTGGAACATCTTCAGGTTTACCGAGCAGTATTTTTGAACTGGCCTCTAAGCCTCGCTTCCCGGTGTACCGGATCGGGTTGTTTAGACACGATTTTGCGATCAGGCGGCAAGTGGCAAGAGCGGCGCCTGACGGGCTTCGAGGGATGTCTTGAAGACCAGTTTTTTGAGACGCCATTCGCAATTGTATCGGTCCTTGAACGCGACGGCGGCAGCACGAACTTCTTCAACGTTGTTGAACAGCCGTCCGTGGATAGCTTGCTCCTTCATGGTCCGATTGAAACGCTCGGCGACGCCGTTGGTCTGCGGCTCAGCGACGAAGGCGTAGCTCGGCGTAATCCCCCAGAACTTGAGCTGGGCGCGGAAATCGTCCGACCTGTACTGCGAGCCGTGATCCATTTGCAGGGACAGTCCGCGGACAGCATCAACTTCGACCGATCCGAACTGCGCGCGCACACCCCTTGGCTGATTGGCTCCAGTGCAGCAAAGCGGTCACCCACTTTGGTGACGTGGATGCCGACACACGCCGCGTCGCAATGATCAACCGTAGCGAAGATCCAGACAGGCCCTCATCGACGGTTTAAACCTTGGCACCATCGGCACCCCCACATCTCGTTAGGCCGATCAGTCGTCATTCGACCATCGTCAGCATTGGGCGGTTTTTGCGGTTGCCGATGGGGCGAAAGCAGTTCGTGTTCGCGCATCAGCGGCGAGACACGGGCTCGGGACACGCGGATGTCGTCCTGAATGCGCAAGCGTGCCCAGACCTTGCGCGCCCTTTCGCCGACGAACGGCGTGCGAGTCAGATCGGCGCGAACAGCTGCGAGCGGCTCGTGATCGGGCACCTTGGGCTTTGGGCCACGTCGGACAGGGGCAAGTGGGGTGACCTTGTTGAGCGCCCTGGTGCGCTCGGCATAGATCGTGGAGCGCGGCAAGTCGAGCGCCTGGCATACCCGTTGCAATCCGAAGGGTTTGCCTGTCGTGGAGATCGTGTGGCTCATGTCGACGAGCTCCTGGCGATCAAAGCGCGGCGCTCCTGCTGCTCGCGCTCCATGCGCAGCATTTCGACCTCCATGGTCAGTTCGCCGACGCGATGCACGGCTTCCTTGAGCTTGACTTGCAACGGATCGGTCTGGCGCGACTTCAGACCGGCTTCGATGCCTGCTAGGGCGAGTTCGCGCCATTGTTCGATCTCGGCGATCGTGACGCCAACTTCGCGAGACACCGGGTCAATCGATTCGCCGCGCCGCAAGCGCAGGACGACAGCGCGTTTGCGTCCGGACGGACCAGCGCTTGAATTCGGCGGCGCAGGGGGCGTCTACGGCCGCGCTACGCGCGCCCTCCGTCGCCGCCAGCGCAACTTCCTGCACGTCTACCTTCTCCAACAACTCAGACATCCAGTTGTGATGCGTTTTACCCCAAATCTGTGTTTAGAAAAACCGGAGCCGCCGCAGGTCGAATGACGACTGATCGGCCTAACGAGATGTGGGGGCGTCGATGGCGCCAAGGTTCAAACCGTCGATGAGGGCCTGGTCTGGATCTTCGCTGCGGTTGATCATTGCGGCGCGGCGTGTGTTGGCATCCACGTCACCAAAGTGGGCGACCGCTTTGCCGCACTGGAGCCAATCAGCCAAGGGGTGCGCGAGCAGTTCGGATTGGTCGAAGCTGATGCCGGCCGCGGACTGTCCCTGCGAATAGGTCACGGCTCGCAGCCTTCGGATTGCAGCGGGTGTAGTGTGCCAGGCGCTCGATTTCCCTCGCGCGACGATCTATGCCGAGCGTGCCAGGGCGCTGAGCAACGTCGCCCAGCTTGCTCCCATGCGACGCGGTCCGAAGCCCAAGGCGGCGTACCGCCAGCGGCTCGAGGCGATCCGTGTCGATCTGGCTCGTACGCCGTTCGTCGATGAAGGGGCGCTCCAGGTATGGGCGCGCCTGTGCATCCAGGACGACATCCGCGTGTCCCGCGCTCGTGTCTCGCCGCTGATGCGCGAACACGAACTGCTTTCGCCCCATCGGCAACCGCAAAAACCGCCCAATGCTGACGATGGTCGAATGACGACTGATCGGCCTAACGAGATGTGGGGGTGCCGATGGTGCCAAGGTTTAAACCGTCGATGAGGGCCTGTCTGGATCTTCGCTACGGTTGATCATTGCGACGCGGCGTGTGTCGGCATCCACGTCACCAAAGTGGGTGACCGCTTTGCTGCACTGGAGCCAATCAGCCAAGGGGTGTGCGCGCGCAGTTCGGATCGGTCGAAGTTGATGCTGTCCGCGGACTGTCCCTGCAAATGGATCACGGCTCGCAGTACAGGTCGGACGATTTCCGCGCCCAGCTCAAGTTCTGGGGGATTACGCCGAGCTACGCCTTCGTCGCTGAGCCGCAGACCAACGGCGTCGCCGAGCGTTTCAATCGGACCATGAAGGAGCAAGCTATCCACGGACGGCTGTTCAACAACGTTGAAGAAGTTCGTGCTGCCGCCGTCGCGTTCAAGGACCGATACAATTGCGAATGGCGTCTCAAAAAACTGGTCTTCAAGACATCCCTCGAAGCCCGTCAGGCGCCGCTCTTGCCACTTGCCGCCTGATCGCAAAATCGTGTCTAAACAACCCGATCCGGTACAGTAAGCCCGCTCGCAAACCGAAGACCTTATTGTTAGCCGATCGGCCGTTGCGGGCCAAGGGGCAGGTTCACGGGTCGCTTACGCAACACCGGCGAAACCGGCCACGGGCCGGCATTCCGCCCCGAGCGCTCAGATGACTTACAATAGGGATTTTGCGCTCTGCTGCCCGGCGGCAGACCGAACCAGTAAACAATGAATGAGCATCATCGATATTTCAGAAGTGAAGCCCGATTCCCACGTTACGCTTCATTACCGGCTTGCGCTCGCCGATGGTGCCGACATCGTCAACACTTTCGCCGATAAGCCGGCTACCCTGCTGCTCGGCGCCGGGCAGCTCGCGCCGGCACTCGAGAACATTTTGCTCGGCCTAAAGTCGGGGCACCACTCGACCTTCCAGCTAGCGGCATGCGAGGCCTTCGGCCCCCGCAATCCGGAGATGATCCAGCACGTGTCGATGAAGACGCTGCGCGAGGACGGCATGGTCGGCGAGGATTTCACGCCCGGCGACCTGATCGAGTTCAACGCGCCGGACGGCGGCCGCTATGCGGGCGTGCTAAAGGAAGTCGGCGAAATCTCGGCGCTGTTCGACTTCAATCACCCGCTGGCGGGGCAGGCCATTACGTTCGAAGTGAAAATCATCGGGATTCTGTAACCATGAGCATTACCGATACACTGTCCGGCCAGACCGTCGCGGCCGATGCCGAAATCCTGCTCGCCCAGCCGCGCGGTTTCTGCGCCGGCGTCGATCGCGCGATCGAGATCGTCGAGCGCGCGATCGCGATGCATGGCTCGCCGATCTACGTGCGTCACGAGATCGTGCACAACAAGTACGTGGTCGAGGATCTCAAGAAGAAGGGAGCGACCTTCGTCGAGGAGCTTCAGGAAGTGCCTTCGGGCAATACTGTGATTTTCAGCGCGCACGGTGTGTCGAAGGCGGTGCGCGACGAGGCCGACGCGCGCGGCCTGCACATCTACGACGCGACCTGCCCGCTGGTCACCAAGGTCCACGTCGAGGTCGCGAAGATGCGCCAGGACGGCGTCGACATCGTGATGATCGGCCACAAGGGCCACCCCGAGGTTGAGGGCACCATGGGCCAGGTCGAGCGCGGCATGCACTTGGTCGAGAGCGCTGAGGACGTGCTCGCGCTGGAATTGTCCGATTCCGAGCGCGTCGCGCTGGTCACGCAGACCACCCTGTCGGTAGACGACGCAGCCGAGATCATCGGCGCGCTCAAGCACAAGTTCCCCGCGATCCGCGAGCCGAAGAAGCAGGACATCTGCTACGCCACGCAGAATCGCCAGGATGCGGTCAAGTTCATGGCACCGCAATGTGACGTGGTGATCGTGGTCGGCAGCCCGAACAGCTCGAATTCGAGCCGGCTGCGCGAAGTCGCGGAAAAGCGCGGCGTGGAAGCCTATATGGTCGACTCGCCGGACCAGATCAATCCAGCCTGGGTGGCCGGCAAGCGGCGCCTCGGCGTGACGGCCGGCGCCTCGGCGCCAGAGGTGCTCGCTCAGGCCGTGATCACGCGGCTGCGCGAGCTCGGCGTGCGCAACGTGCGCGCGCTCGAAGGCATCGAGGAAAACGTCTCGTTTCCGCTGCCGCGCGGGCTCAACCTGCCGCCCGCCGTCTGAGCTCCTGATTTCCTTATGCGTCGGATCAATTCAGCGATCTGATCGTCGCCTGCGCCTGCGGCTGCTCCGGTTTTTCTAGACACAGATTTGGGGTAAAACGCATCCAAACTGGAGTCTGAGATGTTGAAGAAGGAGACCGTGCAGGAAGTTGCGCTGGCGGCGGAGGGCGCTCGTAGCGCGGCCGTAGACGCCGCCAGCGCCGCCGAATTCAAGCGCTGGTCCGTCCCCGGGCGCAAACGCGCTGTCGTCCTGCGCTTGCTGCGCGGCGAATCGATTGACGCGGTGTTTCGCGAAGTTGGCGTCACGCTCGCCGAGCTCGGACAATGGCGCGAACTCGGCCTAGAAGGCATCGAAGCCGGTCTGAAGTCGCGCCAGACTGATCCGTTGTAAGTCAAGCTCAAGGAAGCCGTGCATCGCGTCGGCGAACTGACCATGGAGGTCGAAATGCTGCGCATGGAGCGCGAGCGGCAGGAGCGCCGCCCTTTGATCGCCAGGAGCTCGTCGACATGAGCCACACGATCTCCGCGACCGGCAAACCCTTCGGATTGCAACGGGGGTATGCCAGGTGCTCGACTTTCCGCGCTCCACGATCTATGCCGGGCGCGCTAGGGCGCTCAACAAGGTCACCCCACTTGCCCCTGTCCGACGTGGCCCAAAGCCCAAGGTGCCCGATCACGAGCGGCTCGCAGCTGTTCGCGCCGATCTGACTCGCACGCCGTTCGTCGGCGAAGGGGCGTGCAAGGTCTGGGCACGCTTGCGCATTCAGGACGACATCCGCGTGTCCCGAGCCCGTGTCTTGCGGCTGATGCGCGAAAACGGCCTGCTTTCGCCCCATCGGCAACCGCAGAAACCGCCCAATGCTCACGATGGTTGAATGACGACTGATCGGCCTAACAAGATGTGGGGCACCGATGGCGCCAAGGTTCAAACCGTCGATGAGGGCCTGGGCCTGGTCTGGATCTTTGCTGCGGTTGATCATTGCGGCGCGACGTGTGTTGGCATCCATGTCACCAAAGTGGGCGACCGCTTTGCCGCACTGGAGCCAATCAGCCAAGGGGTGCGCGAGCAGTTCGGATCGGTCGAAGCTGATGCCGGCCGCCGACTGTCCCTGCGAATGAATCACGGCTCGCAGTACAGGTCGGACGATTTCCGCGCCAGCTCAAGTTCTGGGGGATTACGCCGAGCTACGCCTTCGTCGCTGAGCCGCAAACCAACGGCGTCGCCGAGCGTTTCAATCGGACCACGAAGGGGCAAGCCATCCACGGGCGGCTGTTCAACAACGTTGAAGAAGTTCGTGCTGCCACCGTCGCGTTCAAGGACCGATACAATTGCGAATGCCGTCTCACAAAACTGGTCTTCAAGACATCCCTCTAAGCCCGTCAGGCACCGCTCTTGCCACTTGCCGCCTGATCGCAAAATCTTGTCTAAACAACCCGATCCGGTACATGGAGCGCGGAAAGTCGAGCACCTGACATACCCGTTGCAATCCGAAGGGTTTGCCTGTCGCGGAGATCGTGTGGCTCATGTTGACGAGCTCCGGACGATCAAAGGGCGTCGCTCCTGTCGCTCGCGCTCCATGCGCAGCATTTCGACCTTCATGGTCAATTCGCTGACGCGATGCACGGCTTCCTTGAGCTTGACTTCCAACGGATCGGTCTGGCGCGACTTCAGACCGGCTTCGATGCCTGCCAGGGCGAGTTCGCGCCATTGTTCGAGCTCGGCGATTGTGACGCCAACTTCGCGAGACACCGGGTCAATCGATTCGCCGCGCAGCAAGCGCAGGACGATAGGGCGTTTGCGCCCGACGGACCAGCGCTTGAATTCGGCGGCGCTGGCGGCGACGGAGGGCGCGCGTAGCGCGGCCGTAGACGCCGCCAGCGCAACTTCCTGCACGTCTACCTTCTTCAACATCTCAGACTCCAGTTGGGATGCGTTTTACCCCAAATCTGTGTCTAGAAAAACCGGAGCCGCCGCAGCGATGGCCTGAGGGGCCTGAGCGGGCGGTATAATTGACCCCCTACCCCCGGATCCGGGGAGTGCGACTTCCGATCCACTCCAGCCTGCGCGCGCGTCGCGCGTGCCGACAGCCAAGCCGAACCGCACCATGCAAGAACGATACGTACCCGCCGACGTCGAAGCCGCCATCCAGCGTGATTGGCGCGGTGCCGACCCCTACCTGACGAAGGAAGATTCGCAAAAGCCGAAGTTCTTTTGTGTATCGATGCTGCCTTACCCGTCCGGCAAGCTGCACATGGGTCACGTACGCAACTACACAATCAACGACGTGATGTACCGCTATCTGCGGATGAACGGCTACAACACGCTAATGCCGATGGGCTGGGACGCGTTCGGCATGCCGGCCGAGAACGCCGCGATGGCCAACGGCGTGTCGCCCGCGCAGTGGACCTACGACAACATCGCCTACATGAAGGGCCAGATGCAGTCGATCGGCCTGGCGATCGACTGGTCGCGCGAGATCGCCACCTGCAAGCCCGACTACTACAAGTGGAACCAGTGGCTGTTCCTGAAGATGCTCGAGAAGGGCATCGCCTACAAGAAGACAGGCACCGTCAACTGGGATCCGGTCGACCAGACCGTGCTGGCTAACGAGCAGGTTATCGACGGGCGCGGCTGGCGCTCGGGCGTGCTGATCGAGAAGCGCGAGATCCCGATGTACTACCTGCGCATCACGCAGTACGCCGATGAGCTGCTCAACGACCTCGACGGCCTGGGCTGGCCCGAGCGCGTCAAGATCATGCAGCAGAACTGGATCGGCAAGAGCTTCGGCGTGAACTTCGGCTTCTCGTATGAACTCGACTGCGAGCAGAAGCTGCTGCACGTGTTCACCACGCGCGCTGATACCATCATGGGCGTGACCTTCTGCGCGGTGGCGGCCGAGCACTCGCTCGCCACGCGCCTGGCCGAGGGCAAGCCCGAGCTGCTAGCCTTCATCGAGGAGTGCAAGCAGGGCGGCGTGGCCGAGGCCGACATGGCCACCATGGAGAAGAGGGGCGTGGCCACCGGCTTCTCGGTCAAGCACCCGCTCACCGGCGAGCTGGTGCCGGTGTGGATCTGCAACTACGTGCTGATGAGCTATGGCGAGGGCGCTGTGATGGGCGTGCCGGCGCACGACGAGCGCGATTTCGCGTTCGCCAACAAGTACGGCCTGCCAATGCAGCAGGTGATCGCCGTCGAGGGCGAGACCTGGTCGCGCGAGGCCTGGCAGGGATGGTACGGCAACAAGTCGAAGGGCGTCAACGTCAACAGCGGCAAGTACGACGGCCTGGGCCACGAGGCGGCGGTCGACGCCGTGTCGGCCGACCTGAACGCGGGCGGCTTCGGCGACAAGCAGGTCACCTGGCGCTTGCGCGACTGGGGCATGTCGCGCCAGCGCTACTGGGGCACGCCGATCCCGATCATCCACTGCCCGTCCTGCGGCGACGTGCCGGTACCCGAGGCGGACCTGCCGGTGGTGCTGCCGGAGGACCTGGTGCCGGACGGCACCGGCAACCCGCTGGCGAAATCCGAGGCCTTCCTGAACTGCATCTGTCCGAAATGCGGCGCGCCTGCCAAGCGCGAGACCGACACCATGGACACCTTCGTCGACTCGTCATGGTACTTCTCGCGCTACACGGCACCCGACGCGACGACCATGGTCGACGCGCGCACCGATCACTGGATGCCGATGGACCAGTACATCGGCGGCATCGAGCACGCGATCCTGCACCTGCTGTACTCGCGCTTCTGGACCAAGGTGATGCGCGACCTGGGACTGGTGAAGTTCGGCGAGCCGGCCAAGAACCTGCTCACGCAGGGCATGGTGCTCAACGAAACCTTCTATCGTGAGGACGCGAACGGCAAGAAGATCTGGTTCAACCCGGCCGATGTGACCGTCACGCACGACGACAAGGGCCGACCGGTTGGCGCGGTGCTCAACAACGACGGCCAGCCGGTGGTGCTGGGCGGCATCGAGAAGATGTCGAAGTCGAAGAACAACGGCGTCGATCCGCAGCTGCTGATCGACCAGCACGGCGCCGACGCGGCCCGGCTGTTCACCATGTTCGCGGCACCGCCCGAGCAGCAGCTCGAGTGGTCGGGTGCCGGCGTGGAAGGCGCGAGCCGCTTCCTGCGCCGCGTCTGGGCTTTTGCCTCGGCCAACCGCAAGGCGCTGGTGGCGCGCGATGTGCTCGACGCCGCCACGATCGACGAGACCGCCAAGGCGCTGCGCCGCGAGATACACGGCGTGCTGAAGCAGGCCGATTTCGACTACCAGCGCCTGCAGTACAACACCGTGGTGTCGGCCGCGATGAAGATGCTCAACGCGATCGAGGGTGCCAAGCGCGCGCCGGGCGCGGTGCTGCGCGAGACCTACGGGATCCTGCTGCGCGTGCTGTACCCGGTGGTGCCGCATCTGACCTTCGCGCTGTGGCAGGAACTCGCCTATGCCGACGAATTCGGCACGCTGCTCGACGCGCCCTGGCCGAAGGTCGACAAGGCCGCGCTCGAGCAGGCCGAGATCGAGCTGGTGCTGCAGATCAACGGCAAGGTGCGCGGCGCGGTCAAGGTCGCGAAGGACGCCAGCCGCGAGGTGATCGAGGCGGCCGCGCTCGCCGACGAGGCTTTCGCGAATTTCGGCGAGGGCAAGCCGGCGAAGAAGTTGATCGTCGTGCCGGGCCGTCTCGTCAACGTCGTGGTCTGACGCGCAGTAATAACCAGCAGGAGCCAAGGTGATCCGCAGATCGTTTTTGATGACCGTGGGCAGCGTGGCGTTGCTGTCCGCATGCGGCTTCCAGTTGCGTGGCACGCAGGACTACGCGTTCGAGCACCTGCTGATCGTGGGTGCGCCGCCGATGGTTGCCGCGCGCCTGACGCGGATGGTCGAGGGTGGCAGCGATACCAAGGTGGTCAAGAGCCAGGCCGACGCTGACGCGATCCTGCGCGTGTCCGAAGGGCGCGGCATCGGCAGGTTGACGCTGGACGAGTTCGGCACGGTCGAGGAATACCAGCTCAACTATTCGCTGAACTACACGCTGACCACCAAGGACGGTGCCCTGCTGATCGCGCCGAGCGTGATCTCGCTGAACCGCGCCATGACCTACAACGCGCAGTTCGTGCAGGCCAAGGCGCAGGAAACCGACATCCTCTACGCGGACATGCAGAACGATGCCGTCGACCAACTCACGCGCCGCCTGTCGATCGTGCACATGCTGACGCCGAAGCCGGGCGAGGTGGTGCCGGGCATCGCGCCGCGCGCGCCGCTGCCGCCGCCGCCGCTGTGATGCGCGGCGGCTTGTCCGAATCCGTTTTTCCCGACTGATGAGCGTTCGAATCGATGCAATTGCGACTTGAGGCGCTGGAGCCGCACCTGGCGAAGGGGCTCGCAGGCCTCTACACCGTCTACGGCGACGAACCGCTGCTGGCCCAGGAGGCCTGCGACCGGATTCGCACCGCCGCGTGCGCGGCGGGTTTCACCGAGCGTTCGGTGTTCACGGTCGAGCGCAGCTTTGACTGGAGCTTGCTGCTGGCCGCGAGCCAGGCGATATCCCTGTTCGGCGAGCGCCAGCTGATCGATCTGCGGATTCCCTCGGGCAAGCCGGGCAAGGAAGGCGCCGACGCGCTGAAGACGCTGGCCGGCGCGGGCAATGCCGACGTGCTGATGCTGATCACGCTGCCGCGGCTCGACGCCGCCACGCAGAAATCGGCCTGGTTCACCGCTCTCGGCAACGGCGGCGTCGCGCTGAAGATCGACCCGGTCGATCGTGCGCAGCTGCCGAACTGGATCGGCCAGCGGCTCGCCGCGCAAGGCCAACGCATCGCCGCCGGCGAGGACGGGCGGCGCGCGCTGCAGTTCATCGCCGAGCGCGTCGAAGGCAACCTGCTGGCCGCCCACCAGGAAATCCAGAAGCTCGGGCTGCTCTATCCGTCCGGCACGCTGGCCTTCGAGCAGGTGCAGAATGCCGTGCTCAACGTGGCACGCTACGACGTCTTCAAGCTCAACGAAGCGATGCTGGTCGGCGACGCGGGCCGGCTGGCGCGCATGATCGACGGCCTGAAGGGCGAGGGCGAGGCGCTCGTGCTGGTGCTGTGGGCCGTGGTCGAGGAATTGCGCACGCTGCTGCGTATCAAGCGCGGGATCGAGGCCGGCAAGCCGCTCGCCGTGCTGGTGCGCGAGAACCGAGTCTGGGGGCCGCACGCGCTCCTGATCGGGCCGGTCCTGTCGCGCGTCACGGAACCGGTGCTCGAAAAGGCGCTGGCTTTGGCCGCCAAGCTGGACCGCCAGGTCAAGGGCCTGTCCGGCGCGACGCCGGGCCTGCCGCGCGTCGACGGGCCGCCACCCGATCCGTGGGACGGCTTGTTCCAGCTGGCCATGACGGTCGCCGGCGCGGTGGCACGGCCGGGTGTGGGGCCAACTGCCGGCCCGGGTGCGGCGTCGCGTCGTCTTGCCTGATCGGACCGCGCCCGGCACTCGCGCGCGCAGGTGCATACAATCGTTCATTCGCTGCCGCCCGCGGGCCGGCCGGCGATCACGCCAACGGCTTTTCGCCGCCAGCGCGCGGCTGTCTTTCCGGATTTGGATTTCATGATGGATATCGATCAGTACATGACGGACGTCGGCCGCCGCGCGCGGCAAGCCTCGCGCGCGATCGCGCGGGCCGACACAGCGGCTAAGAATGCCGCGCTGGCCGCGATCGTCACGGCGATCGAACGCGAGGCGGCCACGCTGAAGGCCGCCAACGCGCGTGACGTCGAACGGGCGCGCGCGAATGGCCAGGACGCCGCCTTCGTCGACCGCCTGACGCTGTCCGACAAGGCGTTGAACACCATGATCGAAGGCCTGCGCCAGGTCGCGGCGCTGCCGGACCCGATCGGCGAGATCTCGAACCTGAAATTCCGCCCGAGCGGGATCCGGGTCGGCCAGATGCGGGTGCCGCTGGGCGTGATCGGCATCATCTACGAGTCGCGGCCCAACGTGACGATCGATGCGGCCGCGCTGTGTCTGAAGTCCGGCAACGCCACCATCCTGCGCGGCGGTTCAGAGGCGCTGGAATCGAATACGGCGCTCGCGAAGCTGATTGGCGAAGGGCTCGCAGCGGCGGGGCTGCCGGCCGACACGGTGCAGGTGGTCGCCACCGCCTATCGCGCGGCGGTCGGCAAGTTGATCACCATGACCGAACATGTCGACGTGATCGTGCCGCGCGGCGGCAAGAGCCTGATCGAGCGGCTCATGAAGGACGTGCGCGTGCCGATGATCAAGCACCTCGACGGCATCTGCCACGTCTATGTCGACGATCGCGCCGATCTCGCCAAGGCCCTGAACGTCTGCGTCAATGCCAAGACGCATCGCTACGGCACCTGCAACACCATGGAAACGCTGCTGGTCGCGCGCGGCATCGCGGTCGCCGTGCTGTCTCAGTTGGGCCGCCTGTATCGCGAGAAGTCGGTCGAGCTGCGCGTCGACGCGGCCGCGCGAGCCGTGCTGGCCGAGGCCGGCGTCGCGCCGCTGGTCGACGCCACCGAGGAAGACTGGCGCACCGAGTACCTGGCACCGGTGCTAGCGATCAAGGTGGTCGACGGCATCGGCGTGGCGATCGAGCACATCAATACCTACGGCTCAGCCCATACCGATGCGATCGTCACCGAGGATCACGACCGCGCGATGCGTTTCCTGCGCGAGGTCGATTCAGCCAGCGTGATGGTGAACGCCTCGACGCGCTTCGCGGATGGTTTCGAATACGGCCTGGGCGCCGAGATCGGCATCTCGAACGATAAGCTGCACGTGCGCGGCCCGGTCGGGCTCGAGGGTCTCACCTCGCTGAAGTACGTCGTGCTCGGGCACGGCGAGGGCCGGCAGTAATCACGAACGCCTCCGAAGTCTCCAGCAATCGCCAGCTAGTGTTCCGTTCCGCTGATTCGCGAACAAAGTCTGTGTAGCTTTTCGAGGATGGAATCGGTGGTTGCAGTCCAGATGAACGGCTTGCCGCTTTCGTTGTAGTGGGAGACGAATTGATTGATACGCTTGACCAGTTGTTTGACCGAGCTGAACGATTCTCTGCGGATCGCCTTGTTGGTGATCAAGGCAAAGAAGCGTTCGACCTGGTTGAGCCACGAGCTGTAGGTGGGCATAAAATGCATGTGCCAGCGGGGGGCGGGCGGCCAGCCACGCCTTGACCTTCGGGTGCTGGTGACTGCCGTAGTTGTCCACGATGCAGGGCACGTCGAGCTCAGCGGGGACGGTCTTGTCGATTTCGCGCAGAAACGACAGGAACTCCTGATGCCGGTGGCGCGGCTTGCAGGTGGCGAGCACGGCACCGTTGAGCACGTTCAGTGCAGCGAACAGCATGGTTGCACCGTGACGAACATCATCGTGCGTGACGCCTTCGACGTAGCCGAAGCGCATCGGCAGCATGAGTTGGGTGCGTTCGAGTGCCTGACACTGGCTCTTTTCGTCCACGCACAAGACCAAGGCATGCTCCTCGGGCGGGCTCAGGTACAGGCCGACCACGTCGCGCAGTTTCTCGATGAAGAATTGACCGATCAAGAGTGTGAAGTTTGCGCTGCGATGCAGTTGCAGGCCGAGCAGCTTGAAGTAACGGTGCACGCTTGTCGGCGAGATAGCCGTTTCGGCGGCGATCCTGCGTACGATCCAGCGCGTGGAGCCATCCGCCGGCTTCGTGTGCAGGGTCTTGCGAATCAGTTGAGCCAGCCGCTCATCGCCAATCGTGCGCGGCTTGCCCGGAGGTGCTTCGTCATACAGCCCGTTGATGCGGTGCTCCAGGAACCGGATACGCCACTGGCCAACTGTAGCACGCGCGTGAGTCGCAGACGTTCGGCGATGGCGCTGTTGGGCTCCCCAGTTGCCGCTGCCAGTACGATCCGCGTACGCGTCACAAGCGCTGCCGAAATCGAACGCGAACGGGCTATCGAAGTCAGTTGCGAGCATTCGTCCTCGCTCAGCGCCAGTTCGGCCTTCGGTCGTCCCACGGGCATGCCGGTATCTGCCGTTCCATGGATATCGGCATGCTACGTGAACATAGATTAGTTAACAACAGAACGAAACACCAGTCAAGACGGACGGACCATTCGATGACATACCTCTGGGTCAAGACCTTCCATATCGTTCTGACCGCCGCGTGGTTCGCCGGGCTGTTCTACTTGCCGCGCATCTACGTGAACCTCGCCATGGAGGGCGATCCCGGCGCGGTGCGCCGACTGCTGGTGATGGTGCGCAAGCTGTTCCGCTTCATGAGCTTCATCGCGGTGCCGGCGCTGGCTTGCGGGCTGTGGCTCTGGCTGGTGGCCGAGGTCGGGCGCGGGCAGGGCTGGATTCACGCCAAGCTGACGATCGTGCTGCTGCTGATCGTCTATCACGTTTATTGCGGGCATCTGCTGCGCGTGTTCGAGCGCGGCGAGAATCGCCGCAGCGATCGCTGGTACCGGATCTTCAACGAGCTGCCCGTGCTCGGCATGCTCGGCGTGGTCGCGCTGGCTGTCATCAAGCCCTTCTGAATCCACGACGCGCCCTGGCAGCTGAGCGTGCCGGGGCGCGTCGCCTGCCTTCAGGCACCCTGGCGTGTCGTCGTCGTTCCCTCACGACTCCCCCGATTCGCCGCGTACCGCTCGCGCTCTTCCTCGCGCGCGTTCTGGCGCTTGCCGCCGCGCTCGTCGGGGCCGGATGCGGTGCCGCACGATCGCAGCCTTGGCGCGGCCGAGCCGGTCCACCAGCTCGGGGCCGCGCTGCAGCGGCCACGCCGACCGCCAGGATGTCGCCGATCGCCAGGTGTGACATGCGCGACGAGGTCATCGGCGAGAACACGTCGGTTTCCCCGGCGATGTTCCAGGCCAGGTTGACCGAGGCGAGCTGGGCCAGCGGCGAATGGTTGCGGGTGATCGACACCACCTTGGTGCCCCAGGCCAGCGTCGATTTCGCGGGCCTCCACGATGTCGCGCGTGCGGCTCGCGTGTTCGAGATCGCCACCACGATGTTCTGCGGGCCGAGCAGGGCGGCCAACATCGAAAATGTATGCGGGTCGGAATAGGCCACGCGCGGCACGCCGAGCCGGAAGAACTTGTGCTGGATGTACTGCGTGGCGATTCCCGAGCCGCCCGCGTCGTAGAACTCGATGCGGGGGCGAGAGCAGGGCGATGGCCACGGCCACGCTACCCGCCGACAGGCTGTTGCGGACCTCGATCAGCGCGCCGATGGTGCAGTCGAACACCTTGATCAGCGCGCCGATGGTGCAGTCGAACACCTTGCCGATGATGCCTGGCGCCGGTTCGTTAGGCTCCGCGTCGCGATATACCGATAGCACGCCCGGCGCGATGCTTTGCGCCAGCCGGATCTTGAATTCGCGGAAGCCGCTGCAGCCCATTGCCTGGCAGAAGCGTGCGATGGTGGGCTGGCTGACGCCGGCGCGCGCCGACAGGTCGGTCATCATTGACAGGTCGAGGGTCTCGCGCGGCGCGGCCAGCACGTAATCGGCGAGTTTTTGCTCGGACGGGCGCAGTTGCGCGTGCAGCGCTTCGATTCGAGGGAGCATCGGCGGCTCGTGGCGGAAAAGCGGAATTGTAGTCTTGCGAAGGTATTGTAGAAAAAAGCTCTACAGAGAATTTTCGGCGCCTTTCTGTCCGGGAGTCGATCGACATAAGGGTTTATACTAAAAAATAAGCCATAATGTTTAGCAAGCGTTGTGCAACATCGACGAGTCGTCATGCTGCGACGCAAGATTGCAGTTATGTAGTTTTTCTACTAAAATTTTCCCCGACCGGTCGGCGTCGGCGATCGGTCGGTCAACCCGGCCAGACTTTCCCACGATTCCAGCCGCCGCCGGCGCCGGCCACAGAGGAGCCGCCAGCATGGCCTCGCTGCATCCCACCCTGCTCAACGTGACCGAGCGCGTGATCGCGCGCAGCCGTCTCACCCGCACTGCCTATCTCGATCGCATCGCCGCCGCCCAGGGCCGCTTCCCGGCGCGCGGCGCGTTGTCCTGCGCGAACCTCGCGCACGGCTTCGCCGGCATGGAAGGCAACGACAAGTTCGTGATCAAGGCTATTCGCGAGCCGAACATCGGCATCGTGTCCTCGTACAACGAGATGCTGTCGGCCCATGCGCCGTACTTGAACTATCCCGACATCATCAAGGCGGCAGCGCGCGAGAACGGCGGCGTGGCGCAGTTCGCGGGCGGCGTGCCGGCGATGTGCGATGGCGTCACGCAGGGCAATCCGGGCATGGAGCTGTCGCTGTTCTCGCGCGAGACGATCGCGATGAGCACCGTAATCGCGTTGACGCACAACATGTTCGACGCCGCGCTGTGCCTGGGCATCTGCGACAAGATCGTGCCGGGCCTGTTGATCGGCGCGCTGCAGTTCGGCCACCTGCCGACCATCTTCGTGCCGGCCGGCCCGATGACGAGCGGCCTGTCGAACGACAACAAGGCCAAGATTCGCCAGCAGTTCGCCACCGGCCAGGTGGGCCGCGACGCGCTGCTCGAATCCGAATCGGCCGCCTACCACGGCCACGGCACCTGCACCTTCTACGGCACCGCCAACAGCAACCAGATGCTGATGGAGGTGATGGGCCTGCACCTGCCTGGCTCGGCCTTCGTTCACCCGCATACGCCGCTGCGTGACGCGCTGACGGCGGCCGCCGCGCGCCACGTGCTCGATCTCACCGTTGAGCGCGGCAACTACACGCCGATCGGGCATGTGGTCGACGAGAAGGCGGTGGTCAACGGCATCGTCGCGCTGCTGGCCACCGGCGGCTCGACCAACCACACCATGCACCTGGTGGCGATCGCGCGCGCGGCCGGCATCCTGATCGACTGGGACGATTTCGACCAGCTCTCGGCGGTGGTGCCGCTGCTGGCGAAGATCTACCCGAACGGCAAGGCCGACGTGAACCATTTCCACGCGGCGGGCGGGGTGGCCTTCTTGGTGCGCAACCTGCTCGAGGGCGGCCTGCTGCACGAGGACGTCAACACCGTGGCCGGCAAGGGTCTCGCGCACTACACCTTCGAACCCAGGCTGCTCGAGGGCAAGCTCGAATGGGTGCCGGGCGTGGCCGAGAGCGGCGACGCCAAGGTGCTACGCCCGATCGGCGGGCCGTTCGCGCCCGACGGCGGCCTGCGCCTGATGCAGGGGTGCCTGGGTCGCGGCGTGATCAAGATCTCGGCGGTGGCGCCCGAGCACCGCAAGGTGGTCGCGCCGGCCATCGTGTTCGAATCGCAGGAGGCCGTGCAGGCCGCTTTCGACGCGGGTGAACTTAAGCGCGACTTCGTCGCCGTGGTGCGCTTTCAGGGCGCCCGCGCCAACGGCATGCCCGAGTTGCACCGTTTGACGCCGCTGCTCGGCGTGCTGCAGGACCAGGGTTTCCATGTCGCGTTGGTCACCGACGGCCGCATGTCGGGTGCCTCGGGCAAGGTGCCGGCGGTAATCCACGTCTCGCCCGAAGCGCTGCTCGACGGCCCGCTGGCCAAGGTCCGCACCGGCGACACCATCGTGATCGACGCGCAGGCCGGCGTGCTCAACGTCGAGATCGATGCGAACGAATGGGCCGCACGCAAGCTGGCGCGCCCGACGCACCAGGGCGACAACGCGGTCGGCTTCGGCCGCGAGCTGTTCGGCGTGTTCCGCGCCGCTGCGATGCCGGCCGAGGTCGGCGCCTCGGTGTTCGGCGCGCTGGTCGGCGAGACCGCGCGCGTCGGCGCGAGCGTGGCGCACTGAGCAAGCACTGAGATCCTCGCGAACCGCAACGAGACGCATCCAGTTACAGGAGAAGCAGCAGATGAAGACGATCCACGACATCGTGAAACTTGGCCCGGTGATTCCGGTCCTCTCGTTCGAGACGGTCGAGCAGGGCGAGCACGTGTCGCACGCGCTGCACGCGGGCGGCGTGAAGGTGCTGGAGATCACGCTGCGCACCGAGGCGGGCCTGAAGGCGATCGAGCGCGCCAGTCAGCTGGCCGACGATATCGTGGTTGGCGTGGGCACCATCAAGCGTCCCGAGCATTGCGCCCTGGCCAAGAAGGCCGGCGCGCAGTTCGGCGTCTCGCCGGGCCTGACGCGCGACATGCACCAGGCCGCCAAGGACGCGGGCCTGCCGCTGTTGCCCGGCGTGATGACGCCGACCGACATCATCACCGCGCTCGAGCTGGGCTACGAGGTAGTGAAGTTCTTCCCGGCCCAGCAGGCCGGCGGCATTCCGATGCTGCAGGCCTTCTACGGCCCGTTCCCGACGCTGAAGTTCTGCCCGACCGGCGGCATCAGCGCGCAGAGCGTGCCCGACTTCCTCAAGCAGCCGAACGTGGTCTGCGTCGGCGGCTCGTGGCTGACGCCGAAGGCGGCGCTGGCCGCGCAGGACTGGGCAGAGGTCATGCGCCTCGCGCAGGCGGCCAGCCAGCTGCCGTGCTGAACGGCTCCTCGCTCGCATTCCGTGCGCGGCTTGGGGCGCGAAGTCCGCGGCGGCCGCGCGGGGGGGGGGCCGCTTGCATGGGCCGGCGCGGCCTGCCGCGTTATCACCACGCCAGGCCGCATCGGCACGGGCCGCCCTGCCCCCAGTCCCGCTTTCCCGGCTCGCCAGCGAGCCGCGGCCCCTGCCGTTCCTTTCCCGCTTTCCCTGTAGTGATTTTCTCTGATCCGCGCGAGCTCGCTGCAAGCCCGGCCGGCATCGCGTACGATTCCTCAGACTTGGCTGGGCGGCCTCAAATTCGAAGTGCTTTTGAAGTACTTTTGTAGGGATTTTTGCGCATGGAACCGGTTCTATCGTGCATCGCGAGACGAAAGTAGAATTCAGCGTCCTGTAGGGTGCCGGCGGCGCGCCGACAGGCCCATTGAAGAAGGCCGGGCGTCGCTGCTCGCCTGCCCGGTGCCAACAATCCAAGGAGGAGTCCATGGGGGACTGTTCAAGTCAACATGCTGCTGGTGTGCGCGCTGATCGCGATCGTCACGATCGCGAGCTACAAGATCTATCCGTTCCTGGTGCTGATCATCGTCTCGCTCGGCCTCGGCCTGGTGGTCGGCATGCCGATGGACAAGATCGTTAAGTCGTTCGAGACCGGCAACGGCAACACGCTGGGCCATATCGCGATCGTGGTCGGCCTCGGCACCATGCTCGGCAGATGATGGCCGAATCGGCCGGCACCGAACGGATCGCCGTCACCCTGATCGGCTGGTTCGGCCAGAAGAACATCCACTGGGCGATGATGTTCGTCCCGATCATCATCAGCTTGCCGGCGTTCTTCGAAGTCGGCTTCGTGCTGCTGATCCCGATCGCGTTCAACGTCGCCAAGCGCACCGGCAAATCGCTTCTGCTGGTCGGCTTGCCGATGGTGGCGTGCCTATCAGTGGTGCACGGCCTGATCCCGCCGCACCGGGCCGCGCTGCTCGCGGTCCAGCAATACGGCGCCGACATCGGCAAGACCATAGCCTACGGCCTGATCGTCGGGGTTCCGATCGCGATCATCGCCGGCCCGCTGTTTGCGCTGGTGATCCACAAGTACGTCAAGCTGCCGGAGAACAATCCGTTGGCTACGCAGTTCAGCGACTCGGGCGACAAGGCCAAGTGTGACAGTGAGCTGCCGAACTTCGGCATCACGCTGTTCAGGATCCTGCTGCCGGTCGCGCTGATGCTGATCGGCAGTCGCGCCGACCTGCTGTTCGCGCCGAAGACGCTACCCAACGACCTGCTGCGCTTTGCCGGCACCTCGGACGTGGCGCTGCTGATCGCCGTGCTGGTCAGCTTCTGGACCTTCGGCGCGAAGCAGGGCTTCAACTGCGAGCAGATCCAGAAGTTCTGTGGCGACTGCCTGGCGCCGATCGCCGGCATCACGCTGATCGTCGGCGCGGGCGGCGGCTTTGGCGGTATCCTGCGCGACAGCGGCATCTCGCAGCAGATCGTTTCGCCACCGCCACCTAGCGGGCGCACCTGTCGCCTCTGCTGCTGGGCTGGTTCGCCGCCGCGCTGATCCGTCTCGTGACGGGTTCGGCCACGGTCGCGATGACCACTCCTTGCGGCATCGTCGCGTCGATCGCGGCGGCCGCCGGCGGCACGATCAAGCCCGAGCTGCTGGTGCTGGAAACGGGCTCCGGCTCGCTGATCTTTTCGCACGTGAACGAGGGTGGATTCTGGCTGATCAAAGAATATTTCGGGATGACCATGGGTCAGACGTTCAAGACCTGGACGGCGCTCGAAACGCTGATTTTGCTGCTCGGCCTCGCGTTCACGATGGTGCTCGCCACCGTTCTGTAACAAGCAAGGAGTAGCCAATGATTTTGATCGCAATGGGCGTCTCGGGTGCCGGTAAGATGCGCATCGGCGAACTGCTGGCGGAGCGTCTCGGGTGTACGTTCACCGGCGTCGACGCGTTCCACAGCGCCGCCAACAAGGAGACAATGCCCCACGGGGTTCCGCTCACCGACGACGACCGCTGGCCGTGGCTGCAGTCGATCCGTGCGGCGATCGAGGAGAAGCAGCGCACAGGCGAGACCGTCGTGTTCATCTGCTCGTCGCTGAAGCGCTCGTATCGCGGCGTGCTGTGCGGCAAAGAGCCGACGTGCGCTTCTCGTCTATCTGCACGGCACCCTCGAGGTGCTGAGCGAGCGCCTGAAGACGCGCACCGGCTAGTTCTTCGATCCCTCGTTGCTGCAGAGCCAGCTCGACACGCTGGAAGTGCCCGGCGAGGACGAGGCGGTGCAGGTCAGCATCGACCAGACGCCCGAGCAAATGGTCGACGAGGTGCTGCTGGCGAAGCTGAAGCTGCCGGCGGCGAAGTCCTGAGTCGTCCTTGATCGGGATAGGGGCAGGCCTCGCGGCCCGACCCCCTCCCACACCACCGTGCGTACGGGTCCGTACACGGCGGTTCGGATCAGTTGGCCGGCTATTTGCGTAACGATGGGAGGCTGAGAGAGCCAAGATAGCGATTGGTGAGAGCGCGTTGCAGGGCGGTGCTTGTTACTCAGTCGCCATGCAGCGTGTGGGGAGCCGACCGTTTGGGCGGCCAGATCCCGATCAACGCCGCGGGACCGTCAGATCCCGGAACCGTTTGGAGCTGTTCTTCCACTGTTTCAAGAAGACGCAGCGAACACGGCGTCCGTACCCCTTCATCCCAGCCGCTGTAATGTGCTGGGCGTCTTACAGAAGCCGAAGTAGCCGCGCCACCCTGTAAGGTAGCGTGTCAGCCGCTCCATCAACTGCTCAATGCTTACCCCTCCTGCGCGTTGGGTCAGTTCCCAGATTCGTTCCTTGAAGCGGACTAGTGTTCCGTTCCGCTGATTCGCGCACAAAGTCTGTGTAGCTTTTCGAGGATGGAATCGGCGGTTGCAGTCCAGATGAACGGCTTGCCGCTTTCGTTGTAGTGGGAGACGAATTGATCGATACGCTTGACCAGTCCTGATTAGTTACTTGACTCCGATACCCTCAACACAAGGCGCGGATGAAGTTTTGTCGTAACGGCGTGCCCGAAGCAGGCGCGGCACCATCGCGGGCAAATCGAAACGGCGGTTGAAATGGTAGGCGAATTCAGCGAGATAGCGATGGGCATATTGGGCGTGATCGATAGCGTGGTACGTGCCCTTGAGGGCCGTTTTCAGGTTGCCGAGCATCGTGTTGACCCAGCGGAACTCGGGGGCGCTGCGCGGCCTGACGGCCACTGCCCGTGACATGGCGCTCATGACTGGCAGCCTTTTGCGTCACGCCGTCGAAACACCACAGGCCATCGGAAATGACGCAAGCGGTGGGCATCAGGCTGCTGGCCGCCCAGACCTCAAGGGCCGCGCTTTGGTAAAGCCCGGCACGGGCGAGAGCCGCATGAACAGAGGGTGGCCATCGTCAGAGGTTGGACTTGCCCCTGCATGACCGGACACGCGGTCACGCTTCGGTTGGTGAAGTTGCGCGCTGGCGGAATTCGCGTGGCGAGCAGTATTTCAAGGCGCTGTGCGGATGCGACTCGTTGTAGTGGTC
>JAYFRX010000007.1:0-19613 GCA_040946945.1 Burkholderia sp.
TTCGCAGCGAAAATCGCGTGACGTTGCCGGAAACCTTGCCCACCGACGGCACCACTACCCGTCCAGCGAACTTCTGCGCAGATCGCCCGCCTCCTCTGGCGTTTTGAAATTCCTATGCGTCAAGTTGAAAGGCTGGCAGGTGCGCAAGCGCCCCCTTGGCCAGCGGCCGCGCCTCGAGGCCAAGGTTTCCCGTGCCGAGAAGCTCCACCAGCGCTGGGCAACCGACCTGTGCCGCGTAGGGGGTGGCAAAGACGGTGGGCTCAGCCTGGCTTTGGTGATCGATTGCAGCGCGCGCCAATTGCTTGGCTGGCCCCTGTCACGGACCGGCAAGGCCAGTACAGCGTCGGCCGCACTGGAGCAGGCGCTGATCATGCGCTACGGCACGCTGGGCCGAGTGCAGGAGCCTTTCTTGCTGCGTTCCAACAACGGCCTGGTATTCACCAGCCGCGACTACACGCGTCTGGTGCGCAGCTACCGCTTGAAGCAGGAGTTCATCACTCCGCACTACCCACAGCAGAACGGGATGGTGGAACGGGTAATCCGGACGCTGAAGGAGCAATGCGTGCACCGGCATCGTTTCGAAAGCCAGATCCACGCCCTGCGGGTGATCGCTGACTGGATCGCCTTCTACAACCAACAACGCCCCATCAGGCGCTGAAGATGATGACCCCGGATGCCGCCTACGCCGCTACATTAACCGCATGACCTGAGCAAGAATCGGTGGGTCATTACAAAGCCATCCACGGACGGCTGTTCAACAACGTTGAAGAAGTTCGTGCTGCCGCCGTCGCGTTCAAGGACTGATATAATTGCGAATGGCGTCTCGAAAACTGGTCTTCAAGACACCCCTCGAAGCCCGTCAGGCAGCGCTCTTGCCACTTGCCGCCTAATCGCAAAATCGTGTCTAAACAACCGGACCCGGTACAAATCTGTACTCGCTGATCAAGACCTGCAAGGCGAACAATGCCGACGTCTATCAGTACCTCATCGACCTGTTCAAGGCGCTGCCGATCGCGCAGACGGTCGACGACTACGAAGCGCTGCTGCCTTGGAAGCTTGGCAAGCCCGCTCGCAAACCGAAGACCTGATCGTTTTAGCCGAGCGGCCGGCGCGGCCCAAGGGGGGGGGGGCACGGATCGTTTACGGCGTCGCCGAGAGGCCAGGTTCCCGACAAGGCCTTCTCCAGCCACATGGTGCCAATGATGGTCTTTACATCGGTGATCTGGCCGGTGCGGATCCACTCGAGCAACTCGGGCACGGTGGCCGTGAAGGTCTCGAGGAACTCGCCTTCGTCGAGTTGGCGCTCGCCGGCCGTCAGGCCCTTCGCGAGATAGATGTCTATGAATTCTGTCGAATAGGAAATGATCGGATGAATGCGCGTCAGGTAGAAGTACTCGCGCGCCGTATAACCGGTTTCTTCGCGCAATTCGCGCACCGCGCAAGCTAGCGAGCCTTCCTGCGGATCGAGCTTGCCGGCCGGGCACTCGGCCATCACCTTGCCGATCGGATAGCGGAACTGGCTTTCCATCAAGACGCGGCCATCGTCGAACAGTGGGATCACCATCACGGCACCCGGATGGCGGATGTACTCGCGCGTCGCGTGCTTGCCGTCGGGCAGGCGCACCGTGTCGCGCTTCACTTTTAGGAAATGACCGTCGAGAATGGATTCGCTTTCGACGCAGACTTCGGTCAGTTTGGCGTCGTGATTCGGCAATTCGGCCATCGTCTGCTCCAAGGTCGGAGGCGACGGCCGAGCGCCGTCAGCGTCGTTTGACGAGATACTGGAAGGTGAAGCCGGGGAACGCGCACACCACGAACAGGCTGAAGGTGATCGCATAAAACTGCCAGCCCTGTTCGAAACGGTTGCCGGCGCGGGACTCGAGCCAGAAGCCGAGCACGCCGACCACGAAGTACAGCACGATCATCTCGGCGATCCGCCACCACCTGCTCTTGCGGGCGGGGGCAGCAACCGGAACGAATGCGAAGGCCCGCTGATTCACGAATGGCAGGTTGGCACCCAGCAGCGCCAGCAACACGATGAACCAACCGGCTGCCGACATTTCAGAGAGGCAGCGTATGGCTGATGGCCTCCAGGCAGACCTCCATCAGCTGGCCGGGCATGATGCCGAGCACTAGCACGGCCAGGCCGTTGAGCAGCAGCACCGCGCGGTTCGCCGTGTCGCTCATGATCGGGTTGGTGTCCTGTGGCGCATCGAAGTACATCAGCTTCACGATACGCAGATAGTAGAACGCGCCAAACAACGAACTGATGACACCGAGGATCGCGAGCCAGGTCAGGCCGGCGTTGATGGTGGCCTCGAGCACCGTAAGCTTGGCGTAAAAACCCAACGTCGGCGGAATGCCGACCAGCGAGAACATCATCAGCATCATCACGAAGGCGAACACCGGGCTACGTTTGTTCAGGCCCTTGAAATCATCGAGCGTTTCCGCCTCGAAATCGCGACGTGCCAGCAGCATCACGATGCCGAAGGCACCGAGCGTGGTGAGCAGGTAGACGATCGAGTAAAACATCGCCGAGCTGTAGGCCGTGGCCGTGAAGGCCGGGCTGCCCTTCACCACGCCCGAGAGCAGGCCGAGCAGCACGAAGCCCATGTTTGAGATCGCCGAGTAGGCCAGCATCCGCTTGACGTTGCGCTGGACGATACCGGTGATGTTGCCGACGATCAGCGACAGTGCCGCCAGAATCACCAGCATCTGCTGCCAGTCTGCCGCCAGCGGCAGCAGACCCATCACCAGGAAGCGCAGGCCCCAGGCGAAGGCCGCCACCTTCGGACCGCCGCCCGTCATAAGCGACATCGCCGTGGGCGCACCCTGGTAGACGTCGGGCACCCACATGTGGAACGGCACCGCCCCGAGCTTGAAGGCCACGCCGGCGATGATGAAGATCACGCCGAACAGCAGCACGATATTGTTGATGCGGCCCGAAGCGACGGCGTTCAGCACGTCCTGCAGTTCGAGCGAGCCGGTGGCGCCGTACACCATCGAGATGCCGTACAGCCCCAAGCCGGAGGCCAGCGCGCCGAGCACGTAGTACTTTATCGCGGCTTCACTCGATTGGGCGCCGTCGCGACGCAGCGCGATCAGCGCGTAGAGTGACAGCGACATCAGTTCGAGGCCGAGGTAAAGCGTCAGGAAGTTGTTACCCGAGATCATCACGAACTGGCCAAGCAGCGAGAACATTCCGAGCAGGAAGACGTCGCCGCGGAACAGGCCCCGGTCCGCCAGGTAGCGCCGCGAGTAGATCATCGAGGCCGCGAAACCGACCGACACGACTGCCTTCATCACGCTCGAGAAACCGTCGACCACCACCATCCGCGAGAAGAAGTAGTACTGGTGCGGATCGAGGGCCCGGACCGCAAACCACGCGCCGGCGACAACGGACGATACGACCGCGATTAGATACGTGAGACGGCGGCCGGACTCGCCGGAGATGGTGTCGTTGATCCACGCCAGAATGATGGCGAGCATCACGAGCGCGTCCGGCAACAGGGCATTCATAGGTGCGTTTTGCATGGTCTTGGTTTCCTCCGCCCACACTTACTGCTGGGCCAGCGGCAGCTTGGATTGCGCAACGTGAGAGAGGAGATTTTCTACGGAAACGTACATAGCGTCGGTGAAAGGCTTCGGGTACAGGCCTATCAGCAGCGTGAACGCGGCCAGCACGGCGAGCATCGAGAATTCGCGTACGCCGATGTCCTTCAGCGTCGTTATCTTCTCGTTGACTACCTTTCCGAAATAGACGCGTTTGTACATCCACAGCGTGTAGCCCGCGCCGAGAATCAGCGTGAAGCCCGCGACGAACGCGACCCAGAAATTGAATTTCACCGACGCGAGTATCACCATAAACTCGCCGACGAAGCCCGAGGTGCCGGGCAGGCCGCAGTTCGCCATCGCGAACAGCAGCGCGAAGGTGGCGAACTTCGGCATGACGTTCACGACCCCGCCGTACTCAGCGATATTGCGCGCATGCAGACGATCGTACAACACGCCGATGCAAAGGAACATCGCGCCGGACACGAAACCGTGCGAGACCATCTGCACGATCGCGCCCTCGACGCCGAGTTGGCTGAAGATGAAGAAGCCGAGCGTGACGAAGCCCATGTGGGCGATCGACGAATAGGCGACCAGCTTCTTCATGTCGGTCTGCACCATCGCGACCAGACCGATGTAGATCACGGCAATCAGGGACAGCACGATCACGACCGGGGCCAGATAGTGCGCCGCATCGGGCGTAACGGGCAGTGAGAAGCGCAGGAAGCCGTAGGCACCGAGCTTAAGCATGATCGCCGCCAGCACCACCGAGCCGCCGGTCGGCGCCTCGACGTGCGCGTCGGGCAGCCAGGTGTGAACCGGCCACATCGGCACCTTCACCGCGAAGGCGAGGAAGAACGCGCCGAACAGCAGCAACTGAGGCGTCATCGCCAGCTTCGCGCCCTGCCAGGCCGCGAGATCGAAGGTATGCGTCTCACGATACAGGTAGATCAGCGCGATAAGCATCAGCAGCGAGCCGGCCAGTGTGTAGAGAAAAAACTTGAAGGCCCCGTAGGCCCGGTTCGGGCCGCCCCAGACACCGATGATGATGTACATCGGGATCAGCGTGGCCTCAAAGAACACGTAGAACAGCAGGCCGTCGACCGCCGAGAACACCCCGATCATGACGCCCGAGAGCATCAGGAACGAAGCCAGGTACTGCGATACGTTCTCAGTGATGACTTCCCAGCCGGCTACTACGACGATGACCGTGACCAGCGCCGTCAGCACGACGAACCACATCGAGATGCCATCAACGCCGAGGTGATACGAAACATTGAAACGGTCGATCCAGATCACGTTCTCTTCGAACTGAAGAGCCGCGGTGCTCGGATCGAAACCGGTGATGAGCGGAATCGTGACTGCAAACCCGAGCAGCGAACCGATCAGCGCGACCCAGCGGGTCACGCCGGGCTTCCGGTCGGTGCCCACAGCCAGGACGAGCAGGCCAAACACAATCGGAAGCCAGATGGCGGTACTGAGAATCGGAAATGCGGGCATGAGTGTATTTCTCTCCGTTCCTTATTTGCCGCCGAGCGTAACAAACAGGGTAAGAAGACCCAACATGCCAATGATCATCGCAAACGCGTAGTGATAGATGTAGCCGGACTGCAGGAAGCGGATCACACCGGCGAACCAATTGACGAATCGCGCGCTCCCGTTGACGACTCCATCGATCACGACGACATCGCCCTCTTTCCACAGGCCCTGGCCGACCGCGACCGAGCCCCTGGCGAACACGACCTCGTTGATCTTGTCCATGTAGTATTTGTTGTCAAGCAGCGTATAGATCGGACCGGCCGCGCGGCGGATCGCCGCCGAAAGGTCCGGGCGCTTCAGATACAGAAACCAGGCAACGACCACGCCTGCGAGCGCGAGCCAGGCAGGCAGGCCCGACACCGAATGCAGGCCCATCGCGGCCCAGCCGTGGAATTCATCGGCCATCTCGGCGAGCGCCGAATGGTTCTGGCCGATGAAGATCACCTTGTCGAACGCCACACCATGCTGAAAGAAGTCGCCGAACAGCATCGGACCGATTGCCACACCGCCGATCAGCACGGACGGAATCGCAAGCAGCACCAGCGGCACCCAGACGACCCACGAGGTCTCGTGCGGTTCATGTGCGTGATCGTCGTGGCCGTGCGCGTCATGCCCATCTCCTTGCACGACGGCCTTGCCCATCGGCGAATCGGGATGCTTCGGCTTGCGGAAGCGCTCCTCGCCGTGGAATACCAGGAAATACATGCGGAACGAGTACAGCGCCGTCACGAACACGCTCGCGACCACCGTGAAGTACGCGAAACCCGAACCCGGCAGATGCGAGAGCTTGGCCGCATCAATGATCGAGTCCTTCGAGTAGAAACCCGAGAAGAACGGCGTGCCAATCAGCGCGAGCGAGCCGATTAACGAAGTGATCCAGGTGATCGGCATGTACTTGCGCAGGCCGCCCATGTTGCGGATGTCCTGGTCGTGATGCATGCCGATGATGACCGAGCCCGCGGCGAGGAACAGCAGCGCCTTAAAGAAGGCGTGCGTCATCAGGTGGAACACGGCGACCGGGTAGGCCGACACGCCGAGCGCGACCGTCATGTAGCCGAGCTGCGAGAGCGTCGAGTACGCGACCACGCGCTTGATGTCGTTCTGAATCACGCCGAGGAAGCCCATGAACAACGCGGTGATGGCACCGATCACGGTGATGCAGAAGAGCGCCGCGTCGGACAGCTCGAACAGCGGCGACATGCGCGTGACCATGAACACGCCGGCCGTCACCATGGTGGCCGCATGGATCAGCGCCGAAATCGGCGTCGGGCCTTCCATCGAGTCGGGCAGCCAGACGTGCAGCGGGAACTGCGCCGACTTGCCCATCGCGCCGATGAACAGGCAGATGCAGGCCACCGTCAGCAGGCCCCAGTCGGCACCCGGGAAGTGCATCGCGGCCAGCGCGTTGCTCTTGGCGAACACTTCGCCGTAGTTCATCGAGCCGCCGTAGGCCAGCAGCAGGCCAATGCCGAGCAGGAAGCCGAAATCGCCGACGCGGTTGACGATGAACGCTTTCATGTTGGCGTAGATTGCACTTTCCCGAGTATAGTAGAAGCCGATGAGCAGGTAGGACACGAGGCCGACCGCCTCCCAGCCGAAGAACAGCTGGAGGAAGTTGTTGCTCATCACGAGCATCAGCATCGAGAACGTGAACAGCGAGATGTAGGAGAAGAAGCGCTGGTAGCCAGCCTCCTCCTCCATGTAGCCGATCGTGTAAATGTGCACCATTAGCGAGACGAAGGTGACGACTACCATCATCATCGCGGTCAGCGAATCGACGAGGAAGCCGACTTCGAGCTTGAGCGGCCCGACCTGCATCCATTCGTAGACGGTGGCGTTGAAGCTCGCGCCGTCGAGCACCTGCTGGAACATCAGGCAAGACAGGACGAAGGAGATCAGGACGCCGAGGATCGTCACGCGATGCGCGCCCTTGCGGCCGACGGTATTGCCAAACAGGCCGGCGATGATCGAGCCGGCGAGCGGCGCCAGCGGGATCGCCAGCAGCGTGGTTTCGTTGAGTGTGGTCGACATAGCAGACTCCCCTGAAATTAGCCCTTGAGCTGGTCGAGATCCTCGACATTGATCGTGTCGAGTTTGCGGAACAGCGTCACCAGAATCGCGAGGCCGATTGCCGCTTCCGCTGCTGCAACCGTGAGCACGAAAAACACGAAGATCTGTCCGTGCACGTCCCCGAGATAATGCGAGAACGCGACGAAGTTCGTATTGACCGCGAGCAGCATCAGCTCGATCGCCATCAGGATCACGATGATGTTGCGGCGGTTTAGGAAGATGCCGACGATGCTGATCGCGAACAGGATCGCACCGAGCACCAGGTAATGGGCAAGAGTCAGGTTCAACATGATTCAGTTCTCCTCCGCTCAGCTCTTGGTGGCCGCGGCGGGTGCCGCTTCCGGCGCCGGCGGCTTCTCGGCCGCCATTTTCACGAGGCGCACGCGATCCTGGCGGCGCACGCTGACCTGGTCAGACACGCGCTGGCGCTTGCGCTCCTTGCCGCGGCCCGAGGTGAGCGAGACTGCGGCGATGATCGCGACCAGCAGCACCAGGCCGGCGATTTCGAAAGCGAAGATGTAGTCGGTGTAGATCACTTTGCCGATCAGTTGCGTGTTCGTCATGTTGGCGAGCGCGCCGGAAGCGATTTCGCGCACCGGTGAGGCAGTCGCGCCATAGCCGCGCCAGAGGATCAGCGCGGTCTCGACCACGATGATCGCGCCTACCACCGTGGCCATCGGCACGGAGCGGCGGAAGTCGCGGCGCAGCACGTCAGTGTTGATGTCGAGCATCATCACCACGAACAGAAACAGCACCATCACCGCGCCGACGTAGACAAGCACCAGCAGGATGGCGAGGAACTCGACCTCGAGCAGCATCCAGATCGCGGCCGCGTTGAAGAACGCGAGGACGAGGAAGAGCGCGGAAGCCACGGGGTTGCGCGTGGTGATCACCTTCAGCCCCGATATCACCAGCAGCAGCGAGAAGATGTAGAAGAGTACGGTCGTGAAATCCATGGTTGCCGGTTCATCGTTTAGGCCTTGGTCAGGCACGGTTCTCGGGCGCTGCGGGCGTGCCGCACACCGTTGCCGCGGCGGCTCTCGGGCCGGCCCGGTCCTGCATTAGCGATACGGCGCGTCGGCGGCCTTGGCGGCCGCGATGTCCTTCTCGTAGCGGTCGCCCACAGCGAGCAACATCTCCTTGGTGAAATACAGGTCGCCGCGTTTTTCGCCGTGATACTCGAGAATCTGCGTCTCGACGATCGAATCGACTGGGCAGCTTTCCTCGCAGAAGCCGCAGAAGATGCACTTGGTCAGGTCGATGTCGTAGCGCGTGGCGCGGCGCGTGTTGTCGGTGCGCACCTGCGACTCGATGGTGATCGCCATCGCGGGGCACACGGCCTCGCAGAGCTTGCAGGCGATGCAGCGCTCTTCGCCGTTTTTATAGCGGCGCAGCGCGTGCAGCCCGCGAAAACGCGGCGAAATGGGAGTCTTCTCTTCCGGGAACTGTACCGTGATCTTGCGCTTGAAGGTGTAGCGGCCCGTCATCGCGAGCCCCTTCACCAGTTCGGTCAGGAAGAAGGTCTTAAAAAATTGTTGGATTGCCGTCATGATCGAATCCGCCCTCTCAATTCCAGATATTCAGCGGCGACATCATCCAGAAGCCGACCACGACCACCCAGATCACGCAGATCGGCAGGAAGATCTTCCAGCCCAGGCGCATGATCTGGTCGTAACGGAAACGCGGGAACGTGGCGCGCACCCAGATGAAGACCGACAGCAGCATGAAAATCTTCAGCACCAGCCAGACCACGCCCGGGATGAAGTGCAGGAAGCTGAACGGCGCATCCCAGCCGCCTAGGAACAGCGTAGCCGCCAACGCCGAGATCACGATCATGTTGATGTACTCGGCGAGGAAGAACAGCGCGAAGCCCATCCCCGAGTAATCGATCATGTGGCCGGCCACGATTTCCGATTCGCCTTCCACCACGTCGAACGGGTGGCGGTTCGTTTCCGCGATGCCCGAGATGAAGTAGATCACGAACACCGGTAGCAACGGCAGCCAGTTCCAGGACATGAAGTTGATGCCGTGGTGCGCGAAGTAGCCGTGCTGCTGCGAGACCACGATAGCCGAGAAATTCAGGCTGCCGGATGTCATCAGCACCAGAACCAGGGCGAAGCCCATCGAAATTTCGTAGGACACCATCTGCGCGGCCGCGCGCATCGCGCCGAAGAACGCGTACTTCGAGTTCGACGCCCAGCCGGCCAGGATCACCGCGTAGACGCCGATCGACGAGAGCGCCATCGCGTAGAGCAGGCCGACGTTGATGTTGGCGAGCACCGCGCCGGCCTGGAACGGAATCACCGCCCAGACCGCGAAGGCCGGCACCACCGTCATGACCGGCGCGATCAGGTAGAACCAGCGGCTGGCCGCGCTCGGCTGGATCACTTCCTTGAGCAGCAGCTTCAGCACGTCGGCGATCGGCTGCAGCAGGCCGCCGGGACCGACGCGGTTCGGGCCGAGACGCACGTGCATCCATCCGATCAGCTTGCGCTCCCAGAGAATCAGATAGGCGACGCTGAGCAGGATAACCACGCAGACCACCAGGATCCGCACGAGCGCCCAGACGGTCGGCCATGCCGCGCCGAGCAGCTCGGTACCCCCCGAATTGATCGTATCGAACAAGCTCATTTACGCCTTCTCCACCATGAGTTCACCGGACAGGCCACCCAGTACCGCACCGGCGGGCGTGGCAGCCGACACGCGGACCACCGTTTCGGCCAGGTTCGCATCACGCACCGCCGGCAGTTGCACCGAGCGGCCACCCTGGCTGATGCGCACCGCATCGCCGTTGTTCAGGCCGAGGCGGTCGAACAGCGCGGCCGGCAGGCCTGCCGAATGCGCTGCCTTGGCCGCCACCGTCAGGTGTAGCGCGCCGGCACGGCGCGAAAGCGGATCGGCGTGATAGATCGGCACGTCCGCCAGGCGCTCGAAACCGCCGTTGGCCGATGCGGCCTGGGCCGCGCGGGCTGGCTGCGCGGCGGCGGCGTTCGACAGGCGCGAGGATTGATCGCCGTCGCCGAGCGCGGCAAGCCGCACTTCGTCCGAGGTTTCGTATTCGAAGTTCGGCAGGCCAAGCAGGCTGCCCAGCACGCGCAGCACCTTCCAGCCCGGGCGCGTATCGCCGCGCGGACGCACCACGCCGTTGAACGACTGGGCACGACCTTCAGCGTTGACATAGGTGCCGGCCGTCTCGGTGAACGGCGCGATCGGCAGCAGCACGTCAGCGTACTCAGCACCGATCTTGAACGGCGACATCACCACCACCATTTCGGCCTGCTCAAGCGCGGCGCGTGCGGCGATCGGATCGGCCGTGTCGAACTCGGGTTCGACGTTGAGCAGCAGGTAGCCCTTGCGCGGCTGCGCGAACGCTTCGCGCGCATTCAGGCCGCCCTCGCCCGGCAGAGTACCGACCAGGTGCGCGCCAACCGTGTTGGCGGCTTCGGTCAGGAAACCAAGCGCGGCACCGCTGTGTTCGGCGATCCATTGCGCGACGGCATGGAGCTGCGCGAACTGCTGATGCTGGACCACGCCGTTGCCGAGCAGCACCACGCGGCGTTCGCCGGTGGCGAGCGCCTGGGCCAGGCGCTGCGCCTCAACCGAGGGCTCGACGCCTGCCAGCGGTGCCGGCAAGGCGGTACCGCTCGCCTGCGCGACCGCGGCGGCGACGCCGGCCAGCGTGTCGAGCCAGGCCGACGGCGCGGCGACGATGCGCTTCGCGGTCGGAATCAAAGCGTCATCGCCCGTGGCATGCAGCAGATGGACCTGGGCACCAGCCTTGGCGGCCTGGCGCAAGCGCGCGGCGAACAACGGATGATCGCGGCGCAGCGTCGAACCGACCACGAAGGCGGTATCGACATTGGTCAGCTCGGCGATCAGCATGCCGAGCCACGGCGCGCCCGATACCGGTGCCAAGAAATCGGTCTGACGCAGGCGGAAATCGACGTTCGGCACCTTCAGCTCGTGGGCCAACCGCTTGACCAGGAACAGTTCCTCGACCGTGCTGTGCGGGCTCGCGAGCGCGGCCAGCGCATTGGCACCATGATCGGCCGCGATGCCCTTGAGGCCCTTCGCGACGTATTCGAGCGCGGTCTGCCAGTCGGTCTCGATCCACTCGCCGCCCTGCTTCAGCATCGGCTTGGTCAGGCGGTCCTCGCTGTTGAGGCCTTCGTAGGAGAAACGATCCTTGTCGGAGATCCAGCACTCGTTGACAGCTTCGTTCTCGAGCGGCAGCACGCGCATCACGCGGTTATTCTTGACTTGCACGACCAGGTTCGCGCCCACCGAATCATGCGGGCTGACCGATTTGCGGCGCGACAGCTCCCAGGTGCGAGCGCTGAAGCGGAACGGCTTGCTCGTCAGTGCGCCGACCGGGCACAGATCGATCATGTTGCCGGACAGCTCAGAATCGACGGTCTTGCCGACGAAGGTGGTGATTTCCGAGTGCTCGCCGCGGCCCAGCATGCCGAACTCCATCACCCCGGCCACTTCCTCGCCGAAGCGCACGCAGCGCGTGCAGTGGATACAGCGCGACATCTCTTCCATCGAGATCAGCGGGCCAACGTTCTTGTGGAACACCACGCGCTTTTCCTCGCGGTAGCGCGAGGCCGACTTGCCGTAGCCGACCGCCAGATCCTGCAGCTGGCATTCACCGCCCTGGTCACAGATCGGGCAGTCGAGCGGGTGGTTGATCAGCAAGAATTCCATAACGGCCTGCTGCGCCTTGACCGCCTTTTCCGAGTGCCTGCGCACGATCATCCCGGCCGACACCGGCGTCGCGCAGGCCGGCACGGCCTTCGGCATCTTCTCGACGTCAACAAGACACATGCGGCAGTTCGCCGCAACCGACAGCTTTTTGTGGTAGCAGAAGTGGGGAATATACTTGTCTGCCTTGTGCGCAGCCTGGATCACCATGCTGCCTTCAGGCACCTCGACCGTCTTCCCGTCTATCTCAAGTTCAACCATGATGATGTATGGTCCTTAGCCTTTAGCTCTCGCCCGTCGGAGCGCTGATGTTCCGCAATCGGATTTCGCTTCAAGCGGCCGCGGCGACGCTGCCGTGCGAATGCTCGCCGACCGTGCAATGCTTGTGCTCGACGTGGTACGCGAACTCGTCCCAGTAGTGTTTCAGCATGCCGCGCACCGGCATGGCCGCCGCGTCGCCGAGCGCGCAGATGGTCCGGCCCCTGATGTTCTCGGCCACCGAATTCAGCAGGTCCAGGTCCTCGACGCGGCCCTCGCCGTTCTCGATGCGCTTCACGACGCGATAGAGCCAGCCCGTGCCTTCGCGGCAGGGCGTGCACTGGCCGCACGATTCCTCATGGTAGAAGTACGACAGGCGCATCAGCGAGCGCACCATGCAGCGCGTCTCGTCCATCACAATCACCGCACCCGAGCCGAGCATCGAACCCGCCTTCGCGATCGAGTCGTAGTCCATGTCGGTCTGCATCATCATCTCGCCGGGAATCACCGGTGCCGACGAACCGCCCGGAATCACGGCCTTCAGCTTGCGGCCGCCGCGCATCCCGCCGGCCAGCTCGAGCAGCGCCGCGAACGGCGTGCCGAGTGGCACCTCGTAGTTTCCGGGACGCTCGACGTCGCCCGACACCGAGTAGATCTTGGTGCCGCCGTTGTTCGGCTTGCCGATCTCGAGGTAGGCCTGGGGGCCGACCTTCAGCAGGAACGGCACGGCCGCGAAGGTTTCCGCGTTGTTGATGGTGGTCGGCTTGCCGTACACGCCGAAGCTCGCCGGGAACGGCGGCTTGAAGCGCGGCTGGCCCTTCTTGCCCTCGAGCGATTCGAGCAGAGCGGTTTCCTCGCCGCACACATAGGCACCATAACCATGGTGCGCATGCAGCTGGAACGAGAATTCCGAACTCAGGATGTTGTTGCCGAGGTAACCAGCCGCGCGCGCCTCTTCCAGGGCTTCCTCGAAGCGTCGATAGACCTCGAAGATTTCACCGTGGATGTAGTTGTAGCCGGCCGTGATGCCCATCGCATAGGCACCGATTACCATGCCCTCAATCACCGAGTGCGGATTCCAGCGCAGGATGTCGCGATCCTTGAAGGTGCCCGGCTCGCCCTCGTCCGAGTTGCAGACCAGGTACTTCTGGCCCGGGAACTGGCGCGGCATGAAGCTCCACTTCAGGCCGGTCGGGAAGCCTGCGCCGCCGCGGCCGCGCAGGCCCGAAGCCTTGACGTCGGCAATTACCTGCTCGGGGGAGATCTTTGCTTCGATGATGCGGCGCAGCTGCTTGTAGCCGCCGCGCGCGACGTAGTCTTCGAGACGCCAGTTCTCGCCGTTCAGGTTGGCCAGGATCAGCGGTTTGATGTGACGATCGTGGAGGGACGTCATTTTGAAAGCTCCTCAAGAAGCTGGTCGATCTTCTCTCGGCTCATGAAACTGCACATCTTGTGATTGTTGAGCAGCAGCACCGGCGCGTCGCCGCAGGCGCCGAAACATTCGCCCTCCTTCAGCGAGAACTTGCCGTCGGGCGTGGTTTCGCCGAAATCGATACCGAGCTTCTGCTTCAGATAGTCGGCCGTGGCCTCGGTACCGCCATGCGGCCCGAGCTGGCACGGGAGATTCGTGCAGAGCGTGAGCTTGTGCTTCCCGACCGGCTTCAGTTCGTACATCGTGTAAAACGTCGCGACCTCCTGCACGGCGACGGCCGGCATGCAGAGATAATCCGCGACGAACTGCATCAGTTCGGGCGACAGCCAGCCGTGCTCGTCCTGAACGACGGCCAGGGTCGACATCACGGCGGACTGTTTCTGATCAACGGGATATTTCGCAATCACGCGATCGATTTCTTTCAGGCCTTCAGCTGAGATCATTTTCAGACACGACTTTTTCAATTTCTATCGAACGCACAACCTGCCGCAGGGATGCGGGACGGCAAACCTGGCGCTCACTATTGACTGCCCGCGAATGCGCACCAGCACGATGCGCAGCGCGAAGACTTACTGCTCGCCGTCCGCTCGACGCGGACGGCGTAACGATCAACGGTCGATTTCGCCGAACACGATGTCCTGCGTACCGATGATCGTGACCGCGTCGGCAATCATGTGGCCGCGCGCCATTTCGTTGAGCGCGGAGAGATGCGCGTAACCGGGCGCGCGAATTTTGAGCCGGTACGGCTTGTTCGCGCCGTCGGACACGAGGTAAATGCCGAATTCACCCTTCGGGTGTTCCACCGCTGCGTAGGCTTCACCTTCGGGCACATGAAAACCTTCGGTGAACAGCTTGAAATGGTGAATCAGGTCCTCCATGTTCGACTTCATGTCGACGCGTTTGGGCGGCGCAACCTTGCGATTGTCGGTCATCACCGGCCCCGGATTCTTCCACAGCCACTCAATACACTGTTTCGCGATGCGGCAGGACTGACGCATTTCTTCGACCCGAACCAGGTAACGGTCGTAGCAATCGCCGTTCACGCCGACCGAGATGTCGAAGTCGAGCTTGTCGTAAACTTCGTAGGGCTGCTTCTTGCGCAAGTCCCACTCGACGCCGGAACCGCGCAGCATCGCGCCCGTCAGGCCGAGCTGCAGCGCGCGCTCGGGGCTCACCACGCCGATCCCAACCAGGCGCTGCTTCCAGATCCGGTTGTCGGTCAGCAGGGTTTCATATTCGTCGACGCATTTCGGGAAACGCGTGAAGAAATCGTCGATGAAATCGAGCACCGAGCCCTGGCGTGCCTCGTTCATCTTCTCGAGGGCTTTGGCATTGCGGATCTTCGACGCCTTGTATTGCGGCATGACGTCAGGGAGATCGCGGTAGACACCACCCGGCCGGTAGTAAGCCGCGTGCATGCGCGCGCCTGATACCGCCTCGTAGACGTCCATCAGGTCCTCGCGCTCGCGGAACGCGTAGAGGAACACCGCCATCGCGCCGACGTCGAGACCGTGCGAGCCAACCCACATCAGGTGGTTCAGCACGCGGGTGATTTCGTCGAATAAAACGCGGATGTATTTGGCGCGCTCCGGCACTTCGATACCGAGCAGTTTCTCGATCGCGAGCACATAGCCGTGTTCGTTGACCATCATCGACACGTAGTCGAGACGGTCCATGTAGGGCACCGACTGGATGAAGGTCTTGTTCTCGGCGAGCTTCTCGGTGGCCCGGTGCAGCAGACCGATGTGCGGATCGGCGCGCTGGATCACCTCGCCGTCGAGCTCGAGCACGAGGCGCAGCACACCGTGCGCGGCCGGGTGCTGGGGACCGAAGTTGAGCGTGTAGTTCTTGATGTCAGCCATGCCGCCCTCTCAATGTTTCAGGCCGCCGTAGCGATCCTCGCGGATCACGCGCGGCGTGATTTCTCGGGGCTCGATCGTCACCGGCTGGTAGACGACGCGCTTTTCCTCCGGGTCGTAACGCATTTCGACGTAACCCGAGAGCGGGAAGTCCTTGCGGAACGGATGGCCGATGAAGCCGTAGTCGGTGAGGATACGGCGCAGGTCCGGGTGGCCTTCGAAGACGATGCCGAACAGGTCGAACGCCTCGCGCTCGTACCAGTTCGCCGAGCTCCAGACCTCGACCATAGAGGCGAGGATCGACAGGTCGTCGTCGGGCGCGAACACGCGCAGGCGCAGGCGCCAGTTGTTGGTGATTGACAGCAATTGCAGCACCGCCGCGAAGCGGGGGCCGTCGTAGGCACCGTCACCGTAGGTTTGATAGTCCACTCCGCAGAGGTCGATCAGCTGTTCGAAGCCGAGCTTGCGGTCGTCGCGCAGCAGAGTGGCCACCTCGACATAGTCGGGCGCGCGCACGACCAGGGTCAGCTCGCCGATCGCTTCGGTCAGGCTGACCGCGCGCTCGCCGAGCGCGGCCTCGAGGTTGGCTTTCAAGATCTCGATTTTGCTTGCCATATTGTGGGTGCTCGGGACTTTATTGACGGGCGATAGTGCTGGCCCGGCGGATCTTCGCTTGCAGCTGAATCACGCCATAGACGAGCGCCTCGGCAGTCGGCGGACACCCTGGCACGTAGACGTCGACGGGCACGATACGATCGCAGCCGCGCACGACAGAATAGGAATAGTGATAGTAGCCGCCGCCATTGGCGCACGACCCCATCGAGATCACCCAGCGGGGCTCGGCCATCTGCTCGTAGACGCGGCGCAGCGCCGGTGCCATCTTGTTGCAGAGCGTGCCGGCGACGATCATCACGTCGGACTGGCGCGGACTCGGACGGAACACCACGCCGAACCGGTCGAGATCGTAGCGGGCCGCGCCCGCGTGCATCATCTCGACCGCGCAACATGCGAGACCGAACGTCATCGGCCACAGCGAGCCGGTGCGCGTCCAGTTGATCAGTTTGTCAGCCGTGGTCGTGACAAACCCTTCCTTCAAGACCTCTTCGATACTCATTGCTTTCCACTCCTGACAGGCGGCGGAGAGTAGCCGCCTCACGCAAACCGGTGACAAATCCGCCCGTTAATCCCAGTCGAGGCCGCCTTTTCTCCAGATGTAGGCGAAGCCGAACAGAAATTCGAGCAGGAAGATCATCATGGCCATGAAGCCGGACCAGCCGATGTGCCGGAAGGCGACACCCCATGGAAACAGGAAAGCGGTTTCGAGATCGAAGATGATGAACAGGATGGCTACAAGGTAGTAGCGCACATCGAATTTCATGCGCGCGTCCTCGAAGGCCTCGAAACCGCACTCGTATGGTGAGTTCTTTTCGCTGTTAGGCTTGTTGGGACCGAGGACCTTGCCGATGCCGATCAATGTCACTCCCAAACCAACGCCCACGATGAGGAACAGCAAAACAGGGTAATAGCCAGCGAGGTTCAAGGCAATCCTCTATCGGTTAGTTCTGATCGTTCTGGAGGATATCACCTTCCGGACAAAGGGTCATTTCGGACTGCACGCTATCCGGGGACAACGCAAACTGGAGCCTGAAATAAAAAATGCCAGCCGCTTAGATGGAAAGCTGGCTAGCATTGCGAAATCTTGGTGCCGACGGCGAGACTCGAACTCGCACAGCTTTCGCCACTACCCCCTCAAGATAGCGTGTCTACCAATTTCACCACGTCGGCACTACGGCAACTCGGAAAGCGCTGCTCGCTGCTTGTTTACAGGGAATTTGTTTGTTTACCGCGAATCGAATCGCTTCAGGGGCTGGATTGTAATCCGTTTTCTTCTCGATTGTAATCCGTTTTCTTCTCGCTGATCAACTAGTATCGAGCGCTTTCTTGAATTTTCATGATTAGTTACTTGACTCCGAAGCAGCCATGAAATCAAGTATCGTTCGCCAGGTGCTTACGGAGCGTGCGTCATGCCCATGAACAGAATCCAGTTTTAGGCCGGTCTGTCGATGAAAAAATTTCAGGAGCAGTACGGCAACGATGTAATGACCCACTGAAAACCTGCTCAGGTGTTACTTTCGCCGAAGGAGACACCGATGAGCGAAATGATGGAGAAGAGATCAGGCGCTGGATCGCCCGGCGTAAGTCGGCGCTGGCCCTTGAGATCATCCAGGGCAAGACGACGGTGGCCGCAGCTAGCCGCCAGTTCGGCCTGACCCCAGCAGAGATCGAGAGCTGGGTCGAAGACGGCAAGCGCGGCATGGAAAATGCTCTGCGGTCCAAGCCTGAGGACGTGCGCGAGCAGTACTAGCGGCAACTGAAGGACCTGCAGGAAGCCTACGGCGAGGCCATGCTGGAGATCCGCGCCCGAAAAAAGCTGGCATCCCTGCTGGGAAAGGACGAGAGCTGATGCTCTCGGTCCAGCAGGGCCTGGAAGACGAAGGCGTTTCGGTTCCAATGACCAAGCTGTGCCAATGGTTCGGTGTGGCACGTCGCACGACCTACTACAAGCCGACCAGATCACCGGCCAAGGTGAAGCCGGAACTGGCCGAGCCGATCAAGGAGATGATCGAGGCGGAGCCTTCGTTCGGCTACCGCACGGTCGCTGCGCTGCTTGGCATGAACAAGAACACCGTGCAGCGGATCTTCAAGTTGAAAGGCTGGCAGGTGCGCAAGCGCCCCCTTGGCCAGCGGCCGCGCATCGAGGCCAAGGTTTCCCGTGCCGAGAAGCCCCACCAGCGCTGGGCAACCGACCTGTGCCGCGTATGGGGTGGCAAGGACGGGGTGGGCTCAGCCTGGCTTTGGTGATCGATTGCAGCGCGCGCCAATTGCTTGGCTGGCCCCTGTCACGGACCGGCAAGGCCAGTACAGCGTCGGCCGCACTGGAGCAGGCGCTGATCACGCGCTACGGCACGCTGGGCCGAGTGCAGTAGCCTTTCTTGCTGCGTTCCGACAACGGCCTGGTATTCACCAGCCGCGACTACACGCGTCTGGTGCGCAGCTACCGCTTGAAGCAGGAGTTCACCACTCCGCACTGCCCACAGCAGAACGGGATGGTGGAACGGGTGATCCGGACACTGAAGGAGCAATGCGTGCACCGGCATCGTTTCGAAAGCCAGACCCACGCCCTGCGGGTGATCGCTGACTGGATCGCCTTCTACAACCAACAACGCCCTCATCAGGCGCTAAAGATGATGACCCCGGATGCCGCCTACGCCGCTACATTAACCCCATGACCTGAGCAGGAATCGGTAGGTCATTACAGAATTTCAGGAGCAGTACGGCAACGAAGCGCAATGCGAGGCCGCGCTGGTCGAGTCTCGCTGGCTCGATGGCTGGGTGTGCCCTCGATGCAAGGGCACGCGCTACGCCAGCGCCTACAAAGGCCGGCGACTGTGGGAATGCCTGAGCCAGTCCTGCCGGTACCAATGCTCGTCGATCGTCGGAACGATATTCGAGAAGACGAAATTGCCGCTGACGACCTGGTTTCTGGCGATCTACCTGGTGACGCAGAGCAAGAACGCCATCAGCGGACTGGAGCTCAAACGCCAGCTGGGCGTGAGCTACAAGACGGTCTGGCTCATCAAGCACAAGTTGCTGGAGACTATGTGGCTGCGCGAAGAGCGACGCCGGCTCGACGAACGGGTCGAGGTCGACGACGCGTATCTGGGCGGGGAACGCTCCGGCGGTAAGGCTGGGCGTGGCGCGCCTGGCAAGACGCCGTTTGTAGCGGCCGTGCAGACCTCCGACGATGGCCGCCCTCTGTTCATATGCGGCTCTCGCCCGTGCCGGGCTTTACCAAAGCGGCCCTTGAGGTCTGGGCGGCCAGCAGCCTGATGCCCACTGCGTGCGTCGTTTCCGATGGCCTGTGGTATTTCGACGGCGTGACGCAAAAGGCTGCCAGTCATGAGCGCCATGTCACGGGCGGTGACCGTCAGGCCGCGCAGCGCCCCCGAGTTCCACTGGGTCAACACGATGCTCGGCAACCTGAAAACGGCCCTCAAGGGCACGTACCAGTGCTATCGATCACGCCAAATATGCCCATCGCTATCTCGCTGAATTCGCCTACCGTTTCAACCGCCGTTTCGATTTGCCCGCGATGGCGCCGCGCCTGCTTCGAGCCGCCGTTACGACAAAACCTCATC
>JAYFRX010000008.1:0-19584 GCA_040946945.1 Burkholderia sp.
TTGCACTCGACGTTGGGCTACGTCAGCCCGATGCAATTCGAGCGGGACTGGTACGCCGCCCAGAACCAACGGGTGGCATAATCTCCGCTCAGTTAATGGATCCGAAATTCGCGGGCAACGTCAGTCGAAGCTGGTGCCGGCCGCGGACTGTCCCTGCGAATGGATCACGGCTCGCAGTACAGGTCGGACGATTTCCGCGCCCAGCTCAAGTTCTGGAGGATTACGCCGAGCTACGTCTTCGTCGCTTAGCCGCAGACCAACGACGTCGCCGAGCGTTTCAATCGGACCATGAAGGAGCAAGCCATCCACGGACAGCTGTTCAACAACGTTGAAGAGGTTCGTGCTGCCGCCGTCGCGTTCAAGGACCGATACAATCGCGAATGGCGTCTCGAAAAACTGGGCTTCAAGACACCCCTCTAAGCCCGTCAGGCACCGGTCTTGCCACTGGCCGCCTAATTGCAAAATCGTGTTTAAACAACCGGATCCGGTACACTGCGGGGGCGAACCTAACTGGGGTGGCTGCGCAAGCAGCTGGCTTACGCGCACGGAATCCCATGCGAAGACACGTTCAGGCGGGTGTTCAGCGGAGCCTGCACGTCGCGATTGACGGCAAGACGGTGCGCGGCAACGCGGGCCGTAGCGGGCATCCGCTGCATCTAGTCTCGGCGTGGCGTTCTGATAAAGGCTTGAGCCTGTGACAGATCGCAATGGACGAGAGAGCAACGAGATCCCTGCGATTCCGCTGCTACTAGAGGCACTCGACCTGTCGGGGGCGATCGACGCGATGGGGGCCGCAGCGCGGGATCGCCCAGATGATCGTGGCGGCTGGCGCGGACTATGTTCTGGCGGTCAGGAACAACCAGCCCAGGCTGGCGGACAGCCATTCGGAATGCTTTGCTTCGGTTCAGGCTGGCGGACTGAGGCCTCCGTACTGGGATCACGCCACCCATGACAAAGGGCGCGGATGTATCGAAACCCGCGTGTGTCGGGTGAGCGAGGACGAGCGAGGACGTTAGTAAGCGCTAAATTCAGCACACCGGAAGGAGAATTACTTGCAATTGATGGGCGAGCATAGTCGCATCGCGGCGGTCGAGATCGACCGGCGATGTCTGCGCTTGGATTCAAAGGAAACGCGCCGATCCACTGGTCGGCGTGCGCTCGCGCCGGCAGCTCACGTTCGTCGCTGCTGCTTGCCGCTGCGCATAGTTGGACGGCAGCCAGTCGCTGATGTCGGCATCCGCTGGTCGCTGGGGCAGCTCGCTCAGCACATGCATCCGCCATGCGTGCGGTTCGACACCGCTGGCGCGGCATGCGAGCATCAGGCTATAGTCCATTGTGCTGGACGGGGTGTTGCTGAACAGCCACGACTTTCTTCCGGTAACCAATGGCCTGATGTCGCGCTCGATGATGTTGTTGTCTATCGGCCAGCTTCCGTCCTCGACGTAGCGACTCAAGTACGGCCACTGCCGTCGGCTGTAGCCGATGGCTTCGACGAGCAAGCTCGTCGGCAGCACCTTCGGCGCCATCTCGTCGAACCAGGCTTTCAAGGTATTCAGCAGCGGCACGCTGTGCTGCTGTTTCAACTGATGCCGGTATTCGACATGTACGAACCGTCCTGCGCCTTCCGGTGCCGTTCCTTCAGGACCTGCAGGCTCGTTTCGTCACCGTGGATTTGCAACTGGCTCAGCAGGACGCTCTTGAGTGCGTCGTAAAGTCGAGTGTAGTTGAGTTCAGCCGGGCCGATGATCCAGCGCGCCAGCGTGCCGCGACCGATCGGCAGCCCCGCACGGCCGAACACATCTTCCATGCGATGCAGCGGCGTGCCGTCAACGTACTTGCCAATCGTGCCGGCATCGGCGCCAGCGTGACCGGCGTCTTCACGTCGTGCTTCTCGCAATGCCAGCATGGGTACTTGAAGCGCGCATGTTGCCGCACCGTGATCTTCACTTCCATGTGCAACTGCTCGCTGATCTCCTCGCCCAAGCGATGCAACGGCTTGCCGCCGCCTTTCTCGCTCTTCGGCGCGTACTGCTGCGCCAAGGCAAGTCGATGCTGTTCCTCGATCTGTTCGACATGCTGCTTGAGCGCGACAATCTCGGCGTCGCGCTCGGCCACGCCGACTTCGAGATCATGGATGTAGGTCTGCGCTGCCTTCGGCAGCCGGAACAGGTTGGGCGTCTTCATGAACTTCACGATAGCGAAGCCCGGCGAGCCACAGGTTTACAGGAATTTGTAACAGTATCGGTCAGCGTTGTTGACCGCCAACATTTAGCTCGCGTACTCGTAACGCCGTTCAGGGTGACGGCGCACCGCATCGACGTTCACGCCGTCGAGCAGCAGGTGAAGCTGCTCGTCCGACAGATCAATCACGCTCTGTTGCTGGGTAGGCCAAACGAACCGATCCTCAGCTCCAGCGAGCCGCTTCGTCAGCAGACAGAATCCCGCTCGATCGTAGAACAGCAACTGCACCGCCTGCCTTTTCCGGTTCCGGAACGCGAACACGGCGCGCGAGAACGTATCGAGTTCCATGCCCTGTTCAACCATCGCGATCAGCGTATTCATGCCGGCCCCGAAGTCGATCGCCTCGCGAGGCAGATAGACGCGCAGATCGTCGTCGAAGCGGAACATCAGTTCACCCCCAGTGTGACGATCATCGCCTTGACCAGCGACGCGTCTTGTGATCCGCACTCCAGATCGATCACGACGCCGTTCGGCAGACGCCGCCGACAGGCGAGCTCGTAGCGGAGCAACAGATTCGTCGCGCGGCGACGGCGCTTCGGGTGCAGCGGTGACCACCGGCGCTCTCGCATCGACGCATCGATCGTGAGACTGGCACAAAGGCCGGCAGCAGTGGCTCAGAACGGGACGCCTCGACGACTCGTCGGGCATCATCGTCGGCGATCCATTTGCGCAACTGGTTTGTGTTGATGTCGGCCTGCAGAGCCGTGCGCGACATCGATGCTTTCGGGTGCAAGCGACACCATTCGACCAAGCGCCGCCTGCCTTCGGGATCGTACGTTCGTTTGCCGCCCGCTCCGACTCGAAGAACTTTCAGAGGTAGAAAAGAAGGTCATCTGGGTCCATTATTGCGTCCGCAATCTGTGGTTGCGAACGCAATGATGGAGTAACTCAATTCAGTCGGCTACGTGCGGACAAATTCGCGCTTACGGACGTTCAATGCCTCTCGGAGATGGGACAACCCTGACAGGCCATCGAAATGTCGCGGCTGGCGCGCGCACACTGGGGGATCGAGAATCAACCCCATTGGGTGCTCGACGTATCGTGGGGCGAAGATGCCCAGTAGACGCGCAACAAAACCGCAGCCCAAAATCTCGCGTGCGTGCGCAAGCTCACGCTGAACCTGGCGCGCATGGAGCAACAGCGGCGACCGAAGAGAGTCAGCCTGAAGAACATCCGTAACCATCCATAACCTCGCCGCGTGGGACATCGATGTGCCTGAGTCCATTCTCCGCCTTGCCTGACAAGGGCCTTCATGCGGAAGCTCTATCGAAAGGCCCGCAAGACCTTGCAAGCCGGCAGGCCGGGGTTCCGTACGGGGCCAGACGGCCAGGTACTGGCGGTCGGTGCAGCGAAAGCCGGGTAGTGGAACCGGGTTGTGAGTCACACGCAGGAGCGCACATGAATCCTTCTTCTGGCAAACCTGCGGTATCGCTGGATCCGCATCTGGTCGACCTGTTCGAATTCGCCCGCAGCGTCGGGCAATCGGCAGGCGCGGTGTGGCTCTCGCAGCTGCCGCGCATGTTAAACGAAGTGCCGGCCGACGCGCCAGATCGCGACACCACGTTCATGTGGCAGGCGGAAGGGTCGACCCAGTCCGAATTGCAGGATGACAGGACCGAAGGTCAGCAGCTGTATCTGCGGCTCGCACTGCACGGCACCGCGTGGCTCGAATGCCAGCGCTGCATGACGCCGTACCAGCAGGCCTTCGATATCGACATGGTGTATCGGATTGTCGCGACCGAAGATGAAGCGGAAGCGATTCCCCTTGACGAGAACGATGAAGTCGATGTGATCGTGGGTTCGCGCCAGTTCGATCTTGTTGACTTGATCGAAGAGGAGTTGTTGCTCTCGCTGCCGCTGGTACCGAAGCACGAGGTCTGTCCCTCGGTCCACGAAGGACTGGTATCGGGGGTCAGCGGTCCCGCCGCCGATGCCGAGAACTTCGATGAAGCCGAGGAGCCGGCCGGCGGCGAGGAGCGGCCCAACCCGTTCGCAGCGCTCAAGCGGGACGGCGACAAGAAACGCTGAGGTAGTGAGGTAGGTTGGAGCACGGGAAGGCGTCGGGCGGCAGTACCGGGTAGGATGGTGTCCGACTGGGCTGTGTTAGAATCCGAGAAATTTTTAGGAGTTAGTCATGGCAGTTCAGCAAAACAAGAAGTCGCCGTCCAAGCGCGGCATGCACCGTTCGCACGATTTCCTGACGACCACCCCGCTGGCTGTCGAGCCCAGCACGGGTGAAGTGCACCTGCGCCACCACATCAGCCCGAACGGCTACTATCGCGGCAAGAAAGTCGTCAAGATGAAGAACGCCTAGTGTTCCGTTCTGCTGATTCGAGAACAAAGCCCGTGTAGCTTTTCGAGGATGGAATCGGCGGGTTGCAGTCCAGATGAGCGGCTTGCGGCTTTCGTTGTAGTGGGAGACGAATTGATCGGTACGCTTGACCAGTTGTTTGACCGAGCTGAACGAGTCTCTGCGGATCGCCTTGTCGGTGATCAAGGCAAAGAAGCGTTCGACCTGGTTGAGCCACGAGCTGTAGGTGGGCATGAAATGGATGTGCCAGCGGGGGCGAGCGGTCAGCCACGACTTGACCTTCGGGTGCTGGTGACTGCCGTAGTTGTCCACGATGCAGAGCACGTCGATCTCAGCGGGGGACGGTCTTGTCGATTTCGCGCAGCAACGACAGGAACTCCTGATGCCGGTGCGCGACTTGCAGGTAGCGAGCACGGCGCCGTTGAGCACGTTCAGTGCAGCGAACAGCGTGGTTGAGCAGTGACGAACATCATCGTGCGTGACGCCTTCGACGTAGCCGAAGCCCATCGGCATCATGGGTTGGGTGCGTTCGAGCGCCTGACACTGGCTCTTTTCGTCCACGCACAAAACCAAGGCATGCTCGGGCGGGCTCAGGTACAGGCCGACCACGTCGCGCAGTTTCTCGATGAAGAATTGATCGATCGAGAGTGTGAAGCTTGCGCTGCGATGCGGTTGCAGGCCGAGCGGCTTGAGGTAACGGTGCACGCTCGTCGGCGAGATAGCCGTTTCGGCGGCGATCCTGCGTACGCTCGAGCGCGTGGAGCCAGCCGCCGGCTTCGTGTGCAGGGTCTTGTGAATCAGTTGAGCCAGCCGCTCATCGCCAATCGTGCGCGGCTTGCCCGGAGGCACTTCGTCATACAGCCGGTTGATGCGATGCTCCCCAGGAACCGGATACGGGGCCACTTGCCCACCGTAGCGCGCGTGAGTTGCAGACGCTCGGCAATGGCGCTGTTGGGCTCCCCAGTTGCCGCTGCCAGTACGATCCGCGCACGCGTGACGAGCGCCGCCGAAATCGAACGCGAACGGGCTATCAAAGTCAGTTGCGAGCGCTCGTCCTCGCTCAGCGCCAGTTTAGTCTTCGGTCGTCCCGTGGGCATGCTGGCATCTCCCGTTCCATCGATACCAGGATGCTGCGTGAACATAGATTATTAGTTAACAACAGAACGGAATACTAGGCACCTTGCCTTGCGGCGCCGCCCGCGTGTTTTCGGGCTTCTCCAGCGTGACGGCCGGTTCGCTTGACACTTTCCTGGCTCAACAAGAAGAAGGCGGCATTCAACTGCCGCTTTTTTGTGCCTGAAATTCGTCGCACTCCATGACAGTAAAGCTTACGATCGATTGCATGGGAGGCGACCACGGCCCGTCCGTGACCGTTCCCGCGGCAGTCAAGTTTGTGCGTGCGCATCCCGATGCGCACCTGATGCTGGTCGGCATTGATACCGCGATCCGCGCCCAGCTAAAGAAACTCAAGGCGCTCGGCGAGCCCTCGCTGTCGATTGTTCCGGCCACGAAAGTCGTTGCGATGGACGACTCCGTCGAGGTCGCGCTGCGTCGGAAGAAAGATTCCTCGATGCGCGTCGCGCTGAACCACGTCAAGGACGGCAAGGCGCAGGCCTGCGTCTCGGCCGGCAACACCGGCGCCCTGATGGCCGTGTCGCGCTACGTGCTCAAGACGCTGCCCGGCATCGAGCGGCCGGCGATCGCGTTCGCACTGCCGAATCCGACCGGCTACACAATGATGCTCGACCTCGGCGCCAACGTCGATTGCGAGCCTCAGCATCTGCTGCAATTCGCCGAAATGGGGCATGCGCTGGTCGCGGCCCTGGGGGGCAAAGATCGTCCGACGATCGGCCTGCTCAACATCGGCGAGGAGATAATCAAGGGCAACGACACGATCAAGCGCGCGGGTGAATTGTTGCGCGCCAGCACGCTCAACTTCCGCGGCAACGTCGAAGGCGACGACATCTACAAGGGCACGGTGGACGTGATCGTCTGCGACGGCTTTGTAGGCAATGTCGCGCTGAAGACCTCGGAAGGCCTGGCGCAGATGCTCGCCAACATCATCAAGGAAGAGTTCAGCCGTTCGCTGCTGAGCAAGCTGATGGCCGTGCTCGCGCTGCCGGTGCTGCTGCGCTTCAAGCGCCGCGTGGATCATCGCCAGTACAACGGCGCGGCCTTGCTGGGCCTGCGCAGCCTGGTGATCAAGAGCCACGGCTCGGCCGATGCCTACGCGTTTGAGTGGGCTATCAAACGCGGGTATGATGCGGTCAAAAATGGCGTGCTGGAGCGCCTTTCCCGGGCCATGGCGGAAAACGCGATGCCGCTTGGCGAAAGCGGTCACTACGCGGGCGGGGCCGGTCAGGCAGGTCCGTCTGTAGGTCAGCAGGCCGAGCCTTCTGCCGCTTTATCTTCTAAAGCTTAAATGGCCCAATCGACTCTGTATTCCCTCGTGCTCGGCACGGGCAGCTACCTGCCGCCCAACCGCGTCACGAACCAGGCGCTCGCCGAGCGCCTCGCGAAGGACGGCATCGAAACCAGCGATGAGTGGATCGTGGCGCGCACCGGCATCCATGCGCGCCATTTCGCCGATCCCGACGTCACCACCAGCGATCTCGCGCTGGTGGCCGCGCAGCGCGCGATCGAGGCGGCCGACATCGATCCGCAGTCGATCGATCTGATCATTGTCGCCACGTCCACCCCTGATTTCGTTTTCCCCAGCACCGCCTGCCTGCTGCAGAATAAGCTCGGCATTCGCAACGGCGGCGCAGCGTTCGACGTGCAGGCGGTCTGCTCGGGCTTCGCCTACGCGATCGCCACGGCCGACAGCTTCATTCGCAGCGGCCAGCATCGCAACGCGCTGGTGATCGGGGCGGAAACCTTCTCGCGCATCCTTGATTTCAAGGACCGGACCATCTGCGTGCTGTTCGGTGACGGTGCCGGCGCGGTGGTACTGTCGGCATCCGAGGAGCCCGGCATCCTGGGCAGTGCGCTGCACGCCGACGGCAGCTACTCGCACATCCTCTGCACGCCGGGCAATGTCAACGGCGGCGTGATCGCGGGCAGCGCGTTCCTGCACATGGACGGCCAGGCGGTGTTCAAGCTCGCCGTGAACGTGCTGGAGAAGGTGGCCGTCGAGGCGCTGGAGAAGGCCGGCCAGGCGGCCGACCAGGTCGATTGGCTGATTCCGCACCAGGCGAATATCCGTATCATGACCAGCACCTGTCGCAAGCTCGGGCTGCCCCAGGAGCGCATGGTCGTCACCGTCGGCGAGCACGGCAACACGTCGGCCGCCTCGATTCCACTCGCGCTCGACGCGGCGGTGCGCGACGGCCGCATCCAGCGCGGCCAGACTGTGCTGATCGAAGGTGTCGGCGGCGGCTTCACGTGGGGCGCGTCGGTATTCCGCTACTGAGCCGCCCGCGCGTTGTCAGCTGGCGCCGCCCCCAGCCGGCGGGCCGTCAGCATGTTTCACAAGAGGACGAGATGAAATTTGCATTTGTTTTTTCCGGGCAGGGTTCGCAGGCGGTCGGCATGCTCAATGCATTCGCCGAGCTCGCTCGTGGTACGCGAGACCGCCCAGGAGGCGTCCGATGCACTGGGCCAGGATCTCGGCAAGCTGATCGCCGAGGGGCCGGCCGAAACACTCAACCTGACCACACCAACACGCAGCCGGTGATGCTGACCGCTGCCTACGCTTGCTATCGCGCCTGGCAAGAGGCTGGCGGCCCTGCGCCCGTCGATCGTCGCCGGCCACAGCCTCGGCGAGTACACGGCGCTGGTGGCGGCCGGCGCGCTGGCCTTCCGCGATGCGGTGCCACTGGTGCGATCCCGTCCCCAGGCGATGCAGAACGCGGTGCTGGTCGGCGAGGGCCGAATGGCCGCGCTCCTCGGCCTGGACTACGACACGGTGCGCGCCGTCTGCGCGGAAGTCGTGGTCGAGGCGGTCAACTTCAATGCGCCCCGCGCAGGTGGTGATCGCTGGCACCAAGGCCGCGGTCGAAAAGGCCTGCGAGATCGCCAAGGCCAAGGGTGCCAAGCGCGGCGCGCTGCCGGCGTCGCCACCGTTCCATTCCTCGCTGCTCAAGTCGGCCTCGGACCAGCTGCGCGACTACCTGGCGACAGTCACGGTCAACCCGCCGCAGATCCCGGTGGTCAACAACATCGACGTGGCGGTTGTGTCGGACCCCGCCGCGATCAAGGACAAGCTGGTACGCCAGGCCGCCGGCCCGGTGCGCTGGGTCGAGTGCGTGCGTCATATCGCCGGTACCGGCGTGACGCAATTGGTCGAATGCGGCCCGGGCAAGGTGCTCACCGGCCTGACCAAGCGCATCGACGGCGAACTGGTGGGCGTGGCCGTGTAAGACCCGGCCACGCTCGACGACGTGCTGAAGCTCATCATGGCCTGAGCAGCCGCGCGGCGCACCACGATTCATCCGACTCACGGACCAACATGGACAAGACTCTCGACAAACAGGTAGCGATCGTGACCGGCGCTTCGCGCGGCATCGGCCAGGCGATCGCGCTTGAGCTCGCGCGCCAGGGTGCCATGGTGATCGGCACCGCGACCAGCGAAGCGGGTGCCCAGGGCATCGGCGCAGCGCTGGCCGAAGCCGGCCTGGCCGGCCGCGGCGCGGTGTTCGACGTCAACGACGTAGCCTCGGCCGAAGCGCTGATCGATTCGACCGTCACGAAATTCGGTCGTCTCGACATCCTCGTCAATAATGCTGGCATTACGCAGGATCAGCTCGCGATACGCATGAAGGACGACGACTGGGACGCGGTGATCGACACCAACCTGAAGTCGGTGTTTCGACTCTCCCGCGGCGTGCTGCGCCCGATGATGAAGGCCCGTGGCGGGCGCATCATCAACATTACTTCGGTGGTCGGCTCGCTCGGCAATCCGGGCCAGGCAAACTACGCGGCCGCCAAGGCCGGCGTGGCGGGTCTGACGCGCGCGCTGGCGCGCGAGATCGGCAGCCGTGGCATCACCGTCAACTGCGTGGCTCCCGGCTTCATCGACACCGACATGACCAAGTCGCTGCCCGAGGAACAGCAGGTCGCGCTGAAAACCCAGATTCCGCTCGGGCGCCTCGGCAGCACCGAGGATATCGCCCACGCCGTCGCGTTCCTCGCCTCGCCGCTCGCCAATTATATCACTGGCACGACGCTGCATGTGAACGGCGGCATGTACATGTCGTAACGGAATTCGTTTACCATCCGCGCCGTATGTCGGATGGAGGTGCCTCAAGCGCCTTTCGAACCGCAACGCCGGCGCGCATTTTTGGCGGCATCAAACCTGATAAAATGCGCGCACTTGTAAATCTGAACTTTCCCTCGGAGGGGTAATGGACAACATAGAACAACGTGTCAAGAAGATCGTCGCCGAGCAACTGGGCGTCGCCGAAGGCGAAATCAAGAACGAAGCCTCGTTCGTGAACGACCTCGGTGCCGACTCGCTCGACACGGTCGAGCTGGTCATGGCGCTCGAAGATGAGTTCGGCATGGAAATCCCGGACGAAGAGGCCGAGAAGATCACGACCGTTCAGCAAGCGATCGACTACGCTCGCGCGAACGTCAAGGCCTAAGACCAGGCACGCCGTCAGCAACGTTTTTCGGAACGCTGCGTGGGCGCCAGATCTCGCGGCCGGCCTCGTTGCCGGCCGCGTAACGGCCACAGGGCTCGCAGGGCTGGTACCTGCGGCCCCTGTGGCTTTTGCTTTTGTCATCCAATGGAAACGAGGGTACCGTGAGCCGCCGTCGAGTTGTCGTTACGGGCCTTGGGCTGATTTCGCCTGTTGGCAATAATGTTGCCGATGGTTGGGCCAATCTGGTCGCCGGTCACTCCGGCATCGCCAACATCACCAAGTTCGTTGCAACGAACTATTCGGCCCGCTTCGCGGGCGAGGTGAAGGGCTTCAATGTCGAGGATTACCTGCCCGCGAAGGAAGCGCGCCACATGGATACCTTTATCCATTACGGCATCGCGGCGGGCATGCAGGCCATGAAGGATTCGGGCATCGAGGTCACCGAGGAGAACGCGGAGCGCTTCGGCGTGGTCGTCGGCTCCGGCATCGGTGGCTTGCCGATGATCGAGGTCACGCAGACCGAACTGCTGAATCGCGGCCCGCGCCGCATTTCGCCGTTTTTCGTGCCGGCCTCGATCATCAACATGATCTCCGGTCACCTGTCGATCAAGTTCGGCCTGAAGGGCCCGAACCTCGCGATCGTGACGGCCTGCACCACCGGCCTGCACTGCATCGGCGAGGCCGCGCGCCTTATCGAATATGGCGATGCCGACGTGATGATCGCGGGCGGCGCCGAAGCGACTGTCTCGCCGCTGGGCATCGGCGGTTTCGCAGCCGCGCGCGCGCTGTCACAGCGCAACGACGATCCGGCCACCGCCAGCCGTCCGTGGGACAAGGACCGCGACGGCTTCGTGCTGGGCGAGGGTGCCGGCGTGATGGTGCTCGAGGAGTACGAGCATGCCAAGGCACGCGGCGCGAAGATCTACGTCGAAGTGTCCGGCTACGGCATGAGCGCCGATGCCTACCACATGACCGCCCCGGTCGAGGACGGCGACGGCGCGCGCCGCTGCATGCTGGCCGCGCTGCGCAACGCCGGCGTCAATCCCGACCAGGTCAGCTATCTCAACGCGCACGGCACCTCGACGCCGCTCGGCGACCTGACCGAGACGATCGGCATCAAGCGCGCCTTCGGCGATCGCGCCAAGCAGATGGTGGTCAACTCGACCAAGTCGATGACGGGTCACCTGCTCGGTGGCGCGGGCGGCCTCGAGTCGGTGTTTACGGTGCTGGCCGTGCACAACCAGGTCTCGCCGCCGACCATCAACATCTTCAATCAGGATCCCGAATGTGATCTCGATTACTGCGCGAACGAAGCGCGGGATCTGAAAATCGACGTCGCGCTGAAAAACTCCTTCGGCTTTGGCGGGACTAACGGCACGCTGGTTTTCAAGCGCGCCTGAAGCGGGATCGCTTGACGGGTGTCCCTCCCTCCTGTCTTCCTCCGACATGCAGCCTGTCGCGCTGCGTGCCTCGGTGCCCCGCTGCAGCTGGAAGACGGCCAGTTCGCCGGGAAGATCGGAGCGGTGTTCGTCGGGTTGCTGACCGCCGCGAGTTTCGCGTCGGTCGCGCGTGAAACCTGCTCGCGCCGGGTCCCGGCCGCGCTGCGCATCGAGCCGGCCACCGGCACGCTCGCCGCCTACGATCGTGCAGGCCGGCGGCGCCCACGGTGTCGTGGTCCGCTGCACGCACTGGGCGGATCGGCTCTGCTGGTGCTGGCGAGCGCTGCGCCCCGGTGCCGGCCGATGCCGTCGACGCGGCGGCGTTCCGCGCCCTGTCGGTGCGTGCCGGGCGCGGTTGAGGGCCCGTGCCACGCGGTTTCGCGGCAGATCGCAGGGCGTTGCTACAATGGCGCTCCGCGTTGCATCCCTAGTTAACGGATTTTTCAGGTGAGTGAAAAAGAAATCGATCGGGCCCTGGTCGAGCGCGTGCAGAAAGGCGACAAGGCGGCGTTCGAACTCCTGGTCTCCAAATACCACCGCAAGATCATCCGGCTGATCTCGCGCCTCGTGCGGGATCCCGCCGAGGTCGAGGACGTGGCCCAGGACGCGTTCATCAAGGCTTACCGCGCGCTGCCGCAGTTTCGGGGCGAATCGGCCTTCTACACGTGGTTGTACCGGATTGCCGTGAATACGGCGAAGAACTACCTTGCGACCCAGGGGCGCCGCGCGCCGACCTCGACTGAAGCGGATGCCGAAGAGGCTGAAACTTTCTCCGGCGCTGACCAACTAAGGGATATCAACACGCCCGAGTCGATGTTGATGAGTAAGCAGATCGCCGAAACGGTGAACGCGGCGATGGCGTTGTTGCCCGAGGAATTGCGCACGGCCATCACGCTGCGGGAAATCGAGGGTCTGAGCTACGAGGAAATCGCGGAAATGATGGATTGCCCGATCGGCACCGTCCGTTCCCGTATTTTCCGGGCCCGCGAGGCGATTGCGAACAAGTTGCGTCCGCTTCTGGGCACGCCGGAAGGCAGGCGCTGGTGAGCCTGGCCGACGTGCGGAAACGGCACGGGGCCTAGTTACAGATAGAGTCGTGTGTCACGACGGGGTATCGAAGAAGGGAGCATCATGGGGTCGGTCTCTACGCAATCGCAACCGAGCTCGCAACGCGAGCGTTTGTCCGCACTGATCGATGGCGAGTCGCCTGACGGCCTGCCGTTCGCTCAGATCCTGGCCGGTTTCGGCGACACGGAACGGTGTGCCTGGTCCGAATTCCACGCGATCGGCGACGCGCTGCGCTCCGACGAACTCGCGATCGAGCCGCCCGTCAGCCAGGCCTTCACGGCCCGTTTCTCCGTCGCCTTCGCGGCCGAGCCTCACCTGATCGTGCCGGCCGCGATCGCCGTCGCAGCCAACAGCTCGGCCTCGCCGCTCAAGCGCGCGCTGCGCCGCCGCTTCGCGCTGGCGCTGGCAGTGACCGCCGCGGCCGCCACCCTGACCTGGATCATGGTCCCGCAGCTGCAGGGCACGGCCGGCCAGCCCGGCGTCTCGCCGGTGCAGGTTGCCTCGGTCTCGCCGCAGGAACTGCAGCGCGTGGCCGCCTCGTCCCACCATGACGTCAATATCATCCGTGACGCGAGCCTCGACCAATATCTCGAAGCTCACCAGCAATTCGCGCAGCAGCCCATGATGTCGGGCTCGATGCCGCTCATTCGTACTGCCGTCGCGACGCAAGGTCAATAAACTCGATGCGGACACTGCTGTTGAATCGCGCCACTTCCGGCTGGACGCGGCTCCCTGCCCTCGGGCTCTGCGCGGCCGCCCTGATTTCCGTTCAATCGCTCGCGATCGCGCAGCAGCCGCTCGATCCGGCCGCCGGCCCGCAGCAGGTCCCGGCCGCCTGGCTCGACCGGATCCAGCAGGCTGCCCAACAGCAAAGCTACGACGGCACCTTCGTGTTCCAGCTGGGCACCTATGTGCAGTCTTCGCGGATCACCCACATCGCCGCCAAGGGCGGCGAATTCGAACAGATCGAGAGCCTCGACGGCAAGCCGCGTAAACTGCTGCGCCACAACGACGACCTCGTCACGCTGGTGCCGGAGCGGCATCTCTGCGTGGTCGAGCGCCGCCAGAATCGCGATGCCTTCCCGTCGCTGCTCGGCGCGAGCGGCGAACAGGTGCTGTCGGTCTATGACGCCAAGCCGCTCGGGCAGGACCGGGTGGCCGGCATCGACGCGCAGGTGGTCGATCTGGTGCCGAAGGATGGCTACCGCTACGCCTACAAGCTTTGGACCGACGCCAGGACGGGCTTGCTGCTGCGCACGCAGACGCTCGACGCGGACGATCAGGTGCTCGAGCAGGTCGCCTTTTCACAGCTGCAGATCGGCGCGGCCAACCCGAACCTGAAAACCACGATCGCCAATGGCGTGCGCAATCCCGCCGACTGCACGGTGGTGCGCCCGCGGGTGGCGAGCGTCGACATCGAGGGGCAGGGCTGGAAGCTGGATCCGAGCGTGGCCGGCTTCCGCAAGATCCGCGAGGTGCGCCGCCCGATGGCCGCGCGCGATCTGAGCGAGCCGCCGATCGCCGTCGACCAGGCCGTCTTCACCGACGGGCTGGCCACCGTTTCGGTATTCCTCGAACCGGTCGAGAAGGGTTCGCGCAAGGAAGGCGCGGGCAGCACCGGCACCACCCACGTGCTGGTGAAGCGCCGCGGCGATTTCTGGATCACCCTGCTCGGCGAAGTGCCGCCGGCCACCTTGCAGCAGTTCGCGGCTGCAATAGAATACAAGCCTTCGAATTAAGCTCCGGTTCCTCGACATGACCACCACGCTGCCTACCTGGATGGCCGCGGTGGCGCTGACGGCCTGCCTGCCGCTCGCGTCGCTCGCCGCGCTGCCCGACTTCGCGGACCTGGTCGAGAAGGCCGGCCCGGCGGTGGTCAACATCCGCACCACGGTGCCGGTACCGGCCGGTCCGCGCGGCGCCTTCCCGCAAGACCCCGACGATGGCGACATGTCGGAATTCTTCCGTCGCTTCTTTGGTATCCCGCTGCCGCAGGTGCCGGGTGCGCCGAAGAGCGCGCAGCCCGATGCGCCCGACACGGACCAGAACCGCGGCGTCGGCTCGGGCTTCATCCTGTCTCAGGATGGCTACGTGATGACCAATGCGCACGTGGTCGACGATGCCGACACGATCTACGTGACGCTGACCGACAAGCGCGAGTTCAAGGCCAAGCTGATCGGTGTGGACGAACGCACCGACGTGGCGATCGTCAAGCTCAACGCGAGCAACCTGCCGACCGTGGCGATCGGCGATTCGAACAAGGTGCGCGTGGGCGAATGGGTGGTCGCGATCGGCTCGCCGTTCGGGCTCGACAACACGGTCACGGCCGGCATCGTCAGCGCCAAGGGGCGCAACACCGGCGACTACCTGCCGTTCATCCAGACCGACGTGGCCGTCAACCCCGGCAACTCCGGCGGCCCGCTGATCAACATGAACGGCGAGGTGATCGGCGTCAATTCGCAGATCTACAGCCGCACCGGCGGTTTCATGGGCATCGCGTTCGCGATCCCGATCGACGAGGCGATGCGCGTGGCCGAGCAGCTCAGGGCTAGCGGCAAGGTCACGCGCGGGCGCATCGCGGTAGCGATCGGCGAGGTCACCAAGGACGTCGCCGATTCGCTTGGGCTGCCGCGCGCGGAAGGCGCACTGGTCAGCAGTGTCGAGGCGGGCGGGCCGGCCGACAAGGCCGGCGTGCAGCCGGGCGACATCATCCTGAAGTTCAACGGACGCGACGTAGACGAGGCCACCGACCTGCCGCGCATGGTGGGCGACACCAAGCCGAGCAGCAAGATCACCGTCACGATCTGGCGCAAGGGCGCGGCGCGCGACCTGCCGATCACGATCGCCGAGGTGCCGGCCGAGAAGGGCAGTGCCCGCGCCGACGGCGGCAAGCCGAGCCAGCCTGCCAAGCCGCGCCAGAGTAATGCGCTGGGGCTGACCGTGAGCGACCTGACGGCCGAGCAGCTGAAGGCGGCCAAGGTGCCCAACGGCGTGCATGTCGACGCCGCTGCCGGCCCGGCCGCACGTGCCAGTCTCAAGCGCGACGACATCGTGGTGCGCGTCGGCGACACCGACATCACCAGCGCCAAGCAGTTCGTCGAGGTCACCTCGAAGCTCGACCCGCAGAAGATGGTCGCGGTGCTGGTGCGGCGCGGCGACAACACGCAGTTCATCCCGCTGCGTCCGCGCGCGGCCCAGAAGTAGGCGTGCGTGGCCTTCACGCTCTACGGCCGCGGTTGGTGGTGCCATCTGTGCGGCGAGCTGCAGGTCGCGCTGGTGCCCCGTCGCGGCCCAGTGCCATCGCCGGTGGCGGTGTGATCGACATCGATACCGACCCGGGCGCTGGTCGAGCGTTACGACGAGGACGTGCCGTTGCTGCTGGACGGCGTGGAAGCGTGCCGGCATCGCTTCCGCTTTGACGAAGGCGCGGGTGCGCACACGGCCGCTGGCGCGAGGGGCCGGACAGTATCGCCGTTACGGCCGCCCCAGCAGGTTTTGTGCCGCCGGCGCGGCCGGGCAGTAGGGCTGCCGCATGAAAGGCCCTTGTCAGGCAAGGCGGAGAATGGACTCAAGCACATCGATGTCCCACGCGGCGAGGTTATCGATGTTCGTCAGGCTGACTCTCTTCGGTCGCCGCTGTTGCTGTATGCGCGCCAGGTTCAGCGTGATCTTGCGCACGCACGCGAGATTTTTGGCTGCGGCTTTGTTGCGCGTCTGCTGGGCATCTTCGCCCCACGAGACGTCGAGCACCCAATGGATCTGATTCTCAATCCTCCAGTGTGCGCGCGCCAGCCGCGACATTTCGACAGCCTTCATTGGCCTGGAACTGATGAGGCAGGTCTGCTGCGTGGTGGTCTGATCGCCGATCTGCCGCGTGCGAGCCATCATCACGATCTGCTGGACACCCGTCCAGTGTTGTCCCATCTCCGAGAGCCATTGAACGTCCTAGCTCACCCGACACACGCGGGTTTCGATACGTCCGCGCCCTGTGTCATGGGTGGCGTACTCCCAGTACGGACGCCTCAGTCCGCCAGCCTGAACCGAAGCAAACCATTCCGAAGGCTGTCCGCCAGCGTCGGCTGGTTGTCCTTGACCACCAGAACATAGTCCGCGCCGGACGCCATGATCATCTCGGCGATCCCACGCTGCGCGCCCATCGCGTCGATCGTCACGATCGCCCCCGACAGTGCGAGTGCCGTACGGACGCAACGGAATAGCAGTGATCTCGTTGCTCTTCTCGTCTATTGCGATCTGTCCCAGGCTCAAGCCTTTATCAGAACGCCACGCCGAGACCAGGTGCAGCGGATGCACGCTACGGCCCGCGTTGCGGCGCACCGTCTTGCCCTCAATCGCGACGTGCAGGCCCGCGAGGCTCGGACACAGGTGCCCCGCCCATTCGAGATGAAGCAGCGCTCGAAGGCAACCTGGCTCAATCCGCTGAACACCCGCTTGAACATGTCTTCGCATGGAATTCCGTTCGCGTAAGCCAGATGCTTGCGCAGCCACCCCGGTTAGGTTCGTCCCCACAGAGCCATCATCTCCCAGTCTTCCACTCCGCACCGGACGGCGCACAGCACCTTCCGCACAATCTCATCCAGCGAGTAACGGCGCTGACGGCACCGCGGATCCCGCAACTCAACGAACGCATCCATGATCGAAGGCAGCTCTCGTTTCGCCGAAAATCGAGAGTAAACCCCAGCACGCTGATGTTCACAACCACTAACTTCCGCACGCTCACCCCTGCCACACCGACCTCTTCATGCGGAAGCCCTGGGCCGGGCAGCCAAAACGCCGGCCCCGGCCAGACCTTTTCGGCTAAAATAAGCGTTTTTTTCACCGGCTTACACAACAAGGCGTGCTCCGCAGTCGCCGAGCGCGCCTTTTTCGCTTGATCGGCACTGAATGGATCATATTCGCAATTTCTCGATCATCGCGCACATCGACCATGGCAAGTCGACGCTTGCGGATCGCATCATCCAGGTATGCGGCGGCTTGACCGACCGCGAGATGGAAGCCCAGGTGCTCGACTCGATGGATCTCGAGCGCGAGCGCGGCATCACGATCAAGGCGCAGACCGCCGCGCTGACGTACCGTGCGCGCGACGGCAAAATCTACAACCTGAACCTGATCGATACCCCCGGGCACGTCGATTTCTCCTATGAAGTCAGCCGCTCGCTGTCGGCCTGCGAGGGCGCGCTGCTGGTGGTTGACGCCAGCCAGGGCGTCGAGGCGCAGACGGTCGCGAACTGCTATACGGCGATCGAACTCGGCGTCGAGGTGCTGCCGGTCCTGAACAAGATTGACCTGCCGGCCGCGAACCCCGAAAGCGCGATCGAGGAAATCGAGGACGTGATCGGCGTCGACGCGATCGACGCGACGTGCTGCAGCGCCAAGACCGGCCTCGGCGTCGAGGACGTGCTCGAGTCGCTGATCGCCAAGGTACCGGCACCTAAGGGCGATCCTAACGCGCCGCTGCAGGCGCTCATCATCGACTCCTGGTTCGACAACTACGTCGGCGTGGTGATGCTGGTGCGCATCGTCAACGGCACGCTGCGTCCCAAGGAGAAGATCAAGCTGATGGCCACCGGCGCGCAGTACCCGGTCGAGCACATCGGCGTGTTCACGCCCAGGTCGCGCAATCTCGAATCGCTGTCGGCCGGCCAGGTGGGCTTCATCATCGCCGGCATTAAGGAGTTGACGACCGCCAAGGTGGGCGATACCGTCACCCGCCTCACCAAGGGCGCGGCCGAGCCGCTGCCGGGCTTCAAGGAAGTGAAGCCGCAGGTGTTCGCCGGTCTCTACCCGGTCGAGGCCAACCAGTACGACGCGCTGCGCGAGTCGCTCGAGAAGCTCAAGCTCAACGACGCCTCGCTGCAGTACGAGCCGGAAGTCTCGCAGGCGCTCGGCTTCGGCTTCCGCTGCGGCTTCCTTGGCCTGCTGCACATGGAGATCGTGCAGGAGCGCCTGGAGCGCGAGTTCGATATGGACCTGATCACCACGGCACCCACCGTGGTCTACCAGGTGGTGCAGAGCAACGGCGAAACCCTGGTGGTCGAAAACCCGGCCAAGATGCTCGATCCGGGCCGCATCGAGGAAGTACGCGAGCCGATCGTCACGGTCAACCTCTACATGCCGCAGGACTACGTCGGCTCGGTGATCACGCTATGCGAACAGAAGCGCGGCTCGCAGATCAACATGCAGTACCACGGCCGCCAGGTCCAGCTGACCTACGAGATCCCGATGGCGGAAATCGTGCTCGACTTCTTCGATCGCCTGAAGTCGGTGTCGCGCGGTTATGCCTCGATGGACTACGAGTTCAAGGAGTACCGCGCCTCGGACGTGGTCAAGGTCGACATGCTGATCAACGGCGACAAGGTCGATGCGCTGTCGATCATCGTGCACCGTTCGCAGTCGCAGTACCGCGGCCGCGAGGTGGCGGCCAGGATGCGCGAGATCATCCCGCGCCAGATGTACGCTGTGGCGATCCAGGCCGCGATCGGTGCGCACATCGTAGCGCGCGAGAACATCAAGGCGCTGCGCAAGAACGTGCTGGCCAAGTGCTACGGCGGCGACATCACGCGAAAAAAGAAGCTGCTCGAAAAGCAGAAGGAAGGCAAGAAACGCATGAAGAAGGTGGGTTCGGTGGAGATCCCGCAGGAGGCGTTCCTAGCGATCTTGCGTGTCAAAGACAAACCTGATTAGTTACTTGACTCCGAAGCAGGCATGAAATCAGGTATCGTTCGCCAGATGCTTACGGAGCGTGCGCCATGCCCATGAACAGACTCCAGTTTCAGGCCGGTCTGTCGATGAAAGAATTTCAGGAGCAGTACGGCAACGAAGCGCAGTGCGAGGCCGCGCTGGTCGGGTCTCGCTGGCCCGATGGCTGGGTGTGCCCTCGATGTAAGGGCACGCGCTACGCCAGCGCCTACAACGGCCGGCG
>JAYFRX010000009.1:0-19405 GCA_040946945.1 Burkholderia sp.
GGCGTCTTGCCGGGCGCGCCACGCCCAGCCTTACCGCCGGAGCGTTCCCCGCCCAGATACGCGTCGTCGACCTCGACCCGTTCGTCGAGCCGGCGTCGCTCTTCGCGCAGCCACATGGTCTCCAGCCACTTGTGCTTGATGAGCCAGACCGTCTTGTAGCTCACGCCCAGCTGGCGTTTGAGCTCCAGTCCGCTGATGGCGTTCTTGCTCTGCGTCACCAGGTAAATCGCCAGAAACCAAGTCGTCAGCGGCAATTTCGTCTTCTCGAAGAATATCGTTCCGACGATCGACGAGCATTGGTACCGGCAGGACTGGCTCAGGCATTCCCACAGTCGCCGGCCGTTGTAGGCGCTGGCGTAGCGCCGTAGCGCGTGCCCTTGCATCAAGGGCACACACCCAGCCATCGGGCCAGCGAGACTCGACCAGCGCGGCCTCGCATTGCGCTTCGTTGCCGTACTGCTCCTGAAATTCTTTCATCGACAGACCGGCCTAAAACTGGATTCTGTTCATGGGCATGGCGCACGCTCCGTAACCATCTGGCGACCGATACTTGATTTCATGCCTGCTTCGGAGTCAAGTAACTAATCAGGAAAATAGTTGAAGGTTGAAGGCGGCGGTTCCCGCAGGAATCCGAGAGAATCGGGTTTCCAAGATCGAGCTCCAGAACAGGAGAACCGCCGAGATGAAGCCTACCAAGAAACCCGGGCGTCGCGCCAAGTTGCCGCTGACGGTCGTCAGCAAACAGGAGCACGAGGCCCTGCGCGCCAGCTTTGCCGAGCACGAACAGTTGTGACTTCCGATGCGCGATCTGATCCAGAACACGCGCATCAGTGTTGACGCGCTGATGTACGACCCTGGCCGCGCGCTCGTCGAACAATTGCTGATGGTGTCTGCTCGCGAGGTGGCCGGCGACAAGCACGCGGGGCGTGCCGCCGGCGACGTGCGCTGGCATGGCTCGCAGCCCGGCCGAATCGTGATGGACCAACGCAAGCTGCGGGTTCAGCGGCCCCGGCTGCGGGACAAGCGCGGCAAGGAAGTGCCGATTCCCGCCTACACGCAGCTGCGCGACGACGAACGGCTCACGCAGCGCATGTACGACCTCATGGTCAGCGGCGTGTCGACCCGAAAGTATGACGAGGCGTTGCCTGAAATGGCCCACACCGTCGGCATCTCGAAGAGCAGCGTCTCGCGCGAGTTCGTGAAGGCGAGCAAGAAGAAGCTTGACGGGCTGATGGAGCGTCGCTTCGAGGATCACGAGATCCTAGCCATCTACCTGGACGGTATCATCGTCGATGGGTGCCACATTCTCACCGCGATTGACGTCGAGAGCGACGCCCAGAAGCATTTGATGGGGCTGGTGAGCGGTTCGAGCGAGAACGCCGAAGTCGTTAAGGATCTGCTGAATAGCCTGATCGAACGAGGGCTGGCGACCGACCGGGACTATCTGTTCGTGATTGATCGGTCTAAGGCGCTGCGCTCGGCGATCGAGGCAGTGTTCGGCGAACGTGCCCACGTCCAGCGGTGCCGGACCCACAAGATTCGCAACGTGACCGAACGGCTGGCGAAGCAGACCCGACAGCAGGTCGCCTCGGTCATGCGTGCCGCGTACAAGCTGCCGGCCGACGACGGCCTCGCTCGGCTGAAGGCCCAGGCGGCATGGTTGAAGACCGACCATCCGGACGCGACGGCCTCGCTGCTTGAGGGGCTTGAGGAAACGTTCACGGCAAACCGCCTGGACCTGACGCCGCGACTGATCCGCAGCCTGGCGACGACGAACCTGATCGAGAATCCGAACGGCGCGGTGCGCCGCGTCAGCGGCCGGGTCGACCGCTATCGCGATGTCGACGGCGATGCGATGGGCGGCCACTGGCTTCCTGGAAGCTGAAAAGCGATGCCGTAAGCTCGGCGGTGCCGACGACCTCTGGATGCTCGCTGTTGCCTTGCATCGTCCGACCGATAAACGCGTTGACCATGACTTGAAGTCGGCCTAACCTACGAAACCCTGCCGCCCCAACCTTCAACTACGAATGGGACACCGCCCGAAGATGCCAGCAGACGCACAACAAAACCGCAGCCCAAAATCTCGCGTGCGTGCGCATAATCACGCTGAACCTGGCGCGCATGGAGCAACAGCGGCAACCGAAGAGAGTCAGCCTGAAGAACATCCGTAACCTCGCCGCGTGGGGCATCGATGTGCGTGAGTCCATTCACCGCCTTGCCTGACAAGAGCCTTCATGCGGATGCCCTGATCTGCGCCTGGTTTAGTTAATTGGCATCCGGTCGAAAAACGAGCCCTTGAGCTGAAGCACATGGGGGCCCGGGAGGGGCTGGAAATATTGTTGGGCCGGATTGACCATGAAGAAAGAACAAGCGACATGAGTACAAACTGGATAGACGGAAAAAACATCCTCGTGACGGGAGGCGCGGGCTTCATCGGCTGCGAAATTTCAAAACGTCTTACGCCGCGAGCCTCCCGCTACGTTGTCGTGGACAACCTGCATCCGCAGATTCATGCGCAGGCGGTTCGTCCCGATGCACTGCATTACAAGGCCGAACTCGTGGTCGCCGATGTAACGGAGGCCGAGGCATGGGACAAGGTGCTGGTCGAGTTTCGGCCAGACATCGTGATTCACCTCGCGGCCGAGACCGGCACGGGGCAATCGTTGACGGAAGCGAGCCGGCATGCGCTCGTCAACGTGGTCGGCACGACGCGCATGACCGATGCGCTGGTCCGGCACGGCATCACGGTCGAGCGCATTCTGTTGACCAGCAGCCGCGCGATCTACGGCGAGGGCGCCTGGCGCAAGGACGACGGTACCGTCGTCTACCCCGGGCAGCGCGGACGCGCCCAACTCGAAGCGGCACAGTGGGACTTTCCGGGAATGACGATGCTGCCTTCCCGCGCCGATCGGACCGAACCGCGGCCGACGAGCGTCTATGGCGCGACGAAGATGACCCAGGAGCATGTATTGTCCGCGTGGACGCTGGCGACCAAGACGCCGCTGTCGATCCTGCGCCTGCAGAACGTTTATGGCCCGGGCCAATCGCTGACCAATGCCTATACCGGCATCGTCGCGCTTTTTTCGCGGCTGGCTCGCGAAAAGAAGGTCATTCCTTTGTACGAGGACGGCCAGGTGACGCGCGACTTCGTCAGCATCGCCGATGTCGCTGATGCCATCGTCGCGGTATTGGCGAGCGAGCCGGCGCCGTATGCAGTGTTCGACATCGGCTCGGGCCAGGCCACCAGCATTCTGGAGATGGCGCGTGTGGTCACCGTGTATTACGGCGCACCTGAACCCAAGGTGAGCGGGGCATTCCGTGACGGCGACGTGCGGCACGCGGCCTGTGATCTGAGCGAATCGCTGGCGAATCTCGCCTGGACGCCTCAGTATTCGCTGGAGCGCGGGATCGGCGAGCTGCAGACCTGGATCGCAGAAGAGCTCAATCGAAAGAACTAGTCATACATAGGGGTGAACGGTGCCACTGCACGACACGACAATCACCGCTCCCGCGTCACTGCGGATTCAGTCGGTTTTCTACAACAATAGCCAGGCGCGCATCGACATGGCGCTCGAAAGCATGGCGCGCGCCGTGGATCTGGCGATTGGGGCCGGGGTACTGTCAACGGTGGAGATCGCATTGGGCGATTGCTCGCCGGAGCCGGTGTTTACGCTCAAGGAAATCGAGGAGCGTACCGCACGGCTTTGCCAGCAAGGCATCGCGAGGATCCAGTACACGTTCTTCGACGCTAATCTCGGTTCGGCGGCCGGACAAAACCGGCTGCTCGCCGATCTGCAGACGGAACTCGTTCTGATCCTCAACCCCGACACGATCATGGCACCGAATATCTTCGGCGAGCTGGTGCGGCCGATGCGCAAGCCGGGCGTCGGTATCGTCGAAGCCCGTCAGGTGCCGATCGAGCATGCCAAGGACTACGATCCCGTCACCGGCGAGACGAGCTGGGCCGGGACCGCCTGCGCGCTCGTTTCTGCCGCGGTGGCCAAGGAGGTGAACGGCTTCGACTCGGAGTCCTTCTTCCTTTATTGCGACGACGTGGATTTCTCCTGGCGCGTGCGGCTGGCCGGATACAAGGTGGTGTTCCAGCCGTCGGCCGCCCTGTTCCACGACAAGCGTCTTTCGACCAGCGGCCAGTGGATGGTGGGCGGTGCCGAGGAGTATTACTCGGCCGAGGCCGCGATGATCCTCGCGCACAAATTCTCGAACAGCGGCCTGGCAGAGCGCATCGAACGCCAGTTGCACGCGGAGGGCAGCGACACCCAGAAGAAGGCGGCAAGCAAATATCGCGAACTCAGGGACGCTGGCAAACTGCCCGCGCAGGTCGATCGGGAGCGCCACGTAGCGCAATTCATTGACGGCTTTTACGCCAAACACCGATTCTAAACTATGAACGCAACCTACCAGTTCGACTACCACGAGCAATCCGTTTACGGTAACGTCGTCTCGCTGGTGACTGAGTTCGGCGTACGCGACGGCGTTCACCTGGACATCGGATGCGGATACGGCGCGATCGCGGAACCGATTCGCGATCTGGGACGCACCTACATCGGTTTCGATGCGGATGGCGATTCCCTGCGGAACCTGCGAAGCCGTGGTTTCGAAGCCCGGCAGATCGATCTGCATCGCCTTGACGAGATATTCACCGAAATCCAGGCGGCCGTCCAGGGCAGGGAGGTTGTGTCCATCTCGGTGATCGACACGCTCGAGCACATCGTCAACGGGCCGGAGCTGCTGTCCCGCCTGCGCGATTTCGCGGCGCAGCGTTCGGTCCTGCTCGTGATCAGCGTGCCAAACGCTGGCCATCGCGATCTAGGCGCCAAGCTGCTGACCGGGCATTGGGACTACACGCTGTCGGGGCTGCTCGATCACACCCACGTGATCCACCATACCGAGCGCCTGCTCGCGGCAATGACGACGCGTAACGGCTGGCGCCAGGTGGGCCTGCGCGACTACTTCCTGGAAATCAGCGACCAGGCGTTTCCGCGCGCCCATCCTCTGCTGACCGGCAAGACCTTCGCCTCGCGCTACCTGAGCCAGATCCGCGAATCGGCGGATGCGTTCAGCACGGTCAACCAGCTGGTGCGTGCCTATCTGCCGGGCGCACGTGAGGACATTTCGCTGCTGGTCAACAGCGGCAAGCCGCGACCGTTCCTGTCTGTCATCACCCGCACGCAGGGCAAACGGCTCGGCAACCTGCGCGACGTCTTGCTGTGCCTGACCGCACAGACCTGCCAGGATTTCGAGGTGATCGTGGTGGCGCACAAGGTGCCGGAGAAGCCGTTTTTCGCGGTGAAGCGCATCGTGGAGGATCTGCCCGTGTCCATGCGCAGTCGCGTCCGGGTGATCCGCTGCGACCGGGGTGGCCGTGCCACGCCGCTCAATGACGGTTTCGAGGCGGCGCGAGGACACTACATCTCGATCTGCGACGACGACGAACTGCTGTTCGCCCACTGGGTCGAGACGTTCAAGACCTTGAGCGATCGAGGCGCTGGTTGCGTGCTGCGTGCGGTCAGCGCAGAGCAGGACATCGTGACGACGGGTGCCCGGCCGGATGGCGCGCTGGGCTATCGGACCGTCTCTGCGATTACCACGCCCTATCCGTCTCATTTCGACTTCTTTGGCCATCTGTCGCAGAACTATTCGCCGACGCATGCCTATGCGTTTCCGCGCGTTGCCTTCCAGGATCTCGGTATCCGGTTCGACGAGTCGCTCGACACGACGGAGGACTGGGATTTCGAGATGCGTACGATATTTGTCTGCGGCGTCGCGAGCGATCCGGAGATTACCGGTATCTACCGTAAATGGCGCGCGGGCGAATCGTCGTTTTCGATTCACTCGCAAGAGGAGTGGCAGCGCAACTACGAGAGGATCGTCGACAAGCACAACGCTCAGTATCACGTCTTCCCGCCGGGTACCATCAAGCTCATCGTCGAGCAGCGCAAATGGATTCAGAAGCTCGAGCGCGACATCGCTGTTCTCAGTGGCCGGGCCAGGCTGGATTTTCTGCGCCGCTTTTTCAGCAGGCATCCCACGCTCTATTGGGTTGCGCGGAGGATCTACGACAATTCGAAGATCGTGGCGCGCAGAATCGTTCGTCGACTCGGCTGATACGGCAACCATGCTGAAGATTCTCGGCGTGCGTCGCGAACGCGGGATGAGACATGCGATTTGACTTGTCCGTGGTGGTGTACCGGGAGGAGGAGGCCGTGGTGTCCGCTTTGCTGGACAGCCTTGCGGCGCAGGCGTCGGATACCCGCGTCGAGATCAGCCTGTGGCTGCGCAACAACGACCCCGACGACACGGCGCGCTGGGACCGGTTCGTGCGCGGCTGCAACGCTTATTCGTTTCCAGTGTCGATTTTTCACTCGTCGCGGAATCTGGGCTTCGGTGCCGCGCACAACGCGACGTTCGAATCCGTCGACGCGCCATTCTTCTTCGTCCTCAATCCCGATGCGTGGCTGCATTCGAACGCGCTGGCGGAACTGCGCGAGGCCGTCGACGCGTCGTCCGGCGAAGTGGGTGCCTGGGAGTTGCGGCAGGTACCTTACGAACATCCCAAGCTTTACAATCCCGTCACGCTGCGGACCGACTGGGTGACGGGTGCCGCCGTGGTGTTCAGGCGCACGGCGTTTGCGCAGGTGGGCGGGTTCGAGCCTCGCATCTTCATGTATGGCGAGGACGTCGATCTCTCGTGGCGCCTGCGTGCCGAGGGCTGGGCACTGCGCTACGTGCCGCGCGCCGTCGCGGTACACCATACCTACTCGAAGCCGGGAGAAGTCAAACCGTTGCAGATCACGCAGGGGGTGCTCGCTTCGCTGCAGTTGCGCACGCGCTTCGGCTCCTGGGGCGACGTGATGCGCGGCTTCGCGTGCTGGCTGGCGGAATTTGCGCGGCCGGCGCGCTTTGCGTATGCCAGACGCCGCCATCTCGGCGTGCTGTTCCGATACCTGGCAAGCGCGGCCTATTTCCGGCGCTCGGGAGCACCCAGCCGGGCGAGCGGTTTTCGTCCGGAATTTCGCTTCTGGGGCTATGGCGAGCGGCGCGACGGTGCCTTCGTCGCCGCGGCCACCGAGCAGATCGATGCGGATGCCGCGCCGCTCGTTTCGATCATCGTGCGAACTCATCGCCGCCCAGCTCTGCTGCGCGAGGCGCTCATGTCGCTGCGGTCCCAGACCTATCCGCGTGTCGAGGTGGTGGTGGTGGTAGACGGGCCGGCCGAGAGCCGCGACATGATCGAAAGGGAATTTGCCGGCCGGCTCGAGCTTCGCTGCCAGGCAACCGGCGTGTCGGCGGGACGTAGCGCGGCGGGGAATTTGGGCTTGTCGCTGGCGCGAGGGGAATGGATCGGTTTCCTCGACGATGACGACCAGTTTTATGCCGATCATGTCGAGACGCTGATGCGGCTCGCCCGGGCGGGTTCGAACCGAGTCGTGTACAGCGCGGCACACGAGGTGCCGACGGAGTTCGTGCAGCTGACGGCGGACACGGCGACGTATCGGGAGGGACCGGTCTCGCTCAAATATCGCCCGTATTCGCGCGCGATACTGTGGCAGGAAAACCTGATGCCGATCCAGGCAGCTCTGTTTCATCGCAGCCTGCCCGAGGCGTTCGGCGGATTCGACGAGGATCTCGACCAACTCGAGGACTGGGTGCTATGGGTGCGCTATTCCTGTGCGACCGATTTCTCCTCGGTCATGCGTGTCACGTCACGGTATCGTGTGCCGATGTCGAGCAAGGTGGCGCTTGCCCGCCAGGCGAAACTCCACGATGCCCATGCCGTCGCGGTGGAGCGGCAGCAGGTGATGCGCGTGACGCTCGATCCACGCGAGATTGTCGCGATGTGCGAGCAGGCGCAGCGGCAGGCGCTCTCCCGAATCGCCAGGCAGACGGCGCGCAAGCTTTTCGTGCGGGTGCCGTTCATGCGACGCTTGCTGTCATCCCAGGCCGGATGGCGCCGCCGTGTCGGAACCTTGCGACGGCGAATATCGCCGCGCAACTGAATCGGGACGGCGGCCTCGCCTGTCGACTCTCTGGAAGAATAATAAATCCTTAACGGGCCAAATCGTTGGTGCATTCACTCCCACCGAACCTCCTTACCGTGTCGATCGTCGTCTACCGACCCGACCTCGAACAATTGACAAACACGCTCTCGAGCCTGCTTGCCACACTTGAGGGGCTGGGCCGCCTGCGCCCCGACCTGCGGGCCGAGATGTTTTTCGTCGATAACGGCGGGGCACCGGTCTCGCTGCCGGGGTTCGATGCATGGCGGGCGCGAGGCTTTTCCTGTACCGAGATCGGCGGCCACGGCAACGTTGGATACGGGCGCGGCCACAATCTCGCGATCGAGCGGGCGGCGAGCCGCTACCATCTGGTCCTCAATCCCGATATCGACCTGGATGCCGATGCCTTGGCGGCAGCCCTGGCGTTTCTCGATGCGCATCCCGACGTGGGCCTCCTGTCGCCGCGTGTCGACGATGAAAACGGGCATATCCAGTACCTCTGCCGACGCTACCCGGCGCTGCTCGACCTGTTCGTGCGAGGTTTCCTGCCGGCCTCGCTCAGGCGGTTCTTCGCGCGCCGGCTCGCCCGCTACGAAATGCGGGATCGCATCACCGCCTCGGAGGTGCTGTGGGATCCGCCGATCATGAGCGGATGTTTCATGCTGTTTCGCACCGATCTGCTGAAGCGACTCCATGGCTTCGATCCCCGCTACTTTCTCTACTTCGAGGATTACGATATCAGCCTGCGGGCCCGTAAACTGGCGCACCTCGCCTATGTGCCCTCCGTACGCGTGATTCACCATGGCGGGGGCGCCTCGCGCAAGGGATTCGCGCATATCCGCATGTTCGTGACGTCGGCCTTCAAGTTCTACGGGCGTTTCGGCTGGAGATGCTTATGAGCAGGATCGTCGTGACCGGCGCGAACGGCTTCGTCGGCCGCGCCGTCTGTCAGGCCTTGCTGGCCGACGGGCATGAGGTGACGGGGCTGGTGCGGCGCGCTGGCGGATGTGTAAAAGGGCTGAGCGAATGGCTGCATGAGGACAGCGATTTCGCGGGTCTCGACCAGGCTCGCTGGCCCGGGGGCGATTGCGTGATCCACCTGGCGGCGCGCGTGCACGTGATGAAGTATACCGCTGAGGATCCCGACGCGGCATTCCGGGCAACCAATGTCGATGGATCCTTGCGGGTGGCCGAAGCGGCTCGACGGCATGGCGCTCGTCGCCTCGTGTTCGTGAGCAGCGTGAAGGCGATTGCCGAGAGCGACGGTGGCAAGCCGCTTGCCGAGGACGAGCCGGCGCGGCCGGCCGATCCTTACGGACGTTCGAAGCATGTAGCAGAACTCGCCTTGCTGCAGTTCGGCGAGGCGAGCGGCCTCGACATCGTCGTCGTGCGTCCGCCGCTCGTCTATGGTCCGGAAGTTCGTGCCAACTTCCTGCGGATGATGAGAGCGGTTTCGCGCGGCCTACCCCTGCCGTTCGGCGCGACCCAGGCGCGCCGCAGCCTCGTGTATGTTGATAACCTCGCCGACGCCTTGTTGCACTGCGCCATCGATCCGCGCGCGGCGGGCGGCTGCTTCCATGTCGCCGACGACGACGCGCCATCGGTCGCCATGCTGTTGCGCATGACGGGTGAGGCGCTTGGCCGCCCGGCGAGGCTGCTGCCGTTTCCAGCCGACCTGTTGCGCGCGCTGGGCCGTCTCACCGGCCACACCGCGCAGGTGGAACGCCTGGTCAGCAGTCTGCAGCTCAACACCGGCCGGATCCGGCGACAGCTCGACTGGCATCCGCCGCGCACGACCCGCGATGGCCTGGCCGCAACGGCTCAATGGTTTCGTTCGCGCGGTTCCGGAACATGAGCGACATCCATCTCGTTATGACAGGTTGGCGGGGCACGCTGTTGGTCGCGGTGGGTACCGCCCTCGCGTCCACCCTGATCCTCAGGGTCCTGCTCGCCACCGGCTGGGCCTGGTGGCTCGCGACCGACATTCCGAACGGGCGTTCGCTGCATACGCGCCCAACTCCGCGCGTGGGCGGGTGTAGCGTCGTTCCGGTCGTGCTCGCGGCGATTTTGCTGTGCGCGCCGCGGCTCTGGCTGATCGCGGCGGCCGCGGGCGGGCTTGCCGCGCTGTCGCAGATCGACGACCGGCGCGGCCTGCCGGCGCGCGTGCGGTTCGCCGGGCATCTGGCGGCCGTCGCCGTGCTGCTCGCCGTTTATCCGGCCGCGGCACCCTGGTACTTGGTCGTTGTTGGTTTTCTAATGGTCTGGCTGATCAACCTCTACAACTTCATGGACGGCGCGGACGGCCTCGCAGGCGGCATGGCCTTGTTCGGATTCGGTGCCTATGCGCTCGCCGCAGCGCTGGCGGCACCCGCTTCAACGGATCTGACGCTTGCCGCGACGGCGGTCGCAGGCACCGCATTCGGCTTCCTGCTGCTGAATTTCCATCCGGCTCGGCTGTTTCTCGGCGATGCCGGTTCGATTCCCCTGGGTTTTCTGGCCGGCGCGATCGGTTATTGGGGCTGGTACCGGGATATCTGGTGGATCGGATTTCCCGCCATGGTATTCGCTCCCTTTATTGCGGACGCCTCTGTAACACTCTCGAGACGTTTGTTACGCGGCGAGAAATTCTGGGAAGCCCATCGCGAGCATTACTATCAACGACTGGTGTGGTCCGGCTTCGGTCACGCTCGTAACGCCCTTTGCTGGTACGCGGTCATGCTGGCAGGCGCGATTCTGGCCGTGTTACTGCTGGGCTGCAACATGCGGCTGCAGTGGATTTTCCTTGTCGGCTGGTACGGCGTCGTAGCATGCTTCGGGCTGGCGATCGATATCCGATGGCACCGGAAGCAAAGCGATGCCAATCAAACCAACAACAATTCACCTGATTAGTTACTTGACTCCAAAGCGGCCATGAAATCAAATATCGTTCGCCAGATGCTTATGGAGCGTGCGCCATGCCCGTGAACAGAATCCAGTTTTAGGCCGGTCTGTCGATGAAAGAATTTCAGGAGCAGTACGGCAACGAAGCGCAATGCGAGGCCGCGCTGGTCGAGTCTCGCTGGCCCGATGGCTGGGTGTGTGCCCTTGATGCAAGGGCACGCGCTACGGCGCTACGCCAGCGCCTACAACGGCCGGCGACTGTGGGAATGCCTGAGCCAGTCCTGCCGGTACCAGTGCTCGTCGATTGTCGGAACGATATTCGAGAAGACGAAATTGCCGCTGACGACCTGGTTTCTGGCGATCTACCTGGTGACCCAGAGCAAGAACGCCATCAGCGGACTGGAGCTCAAACGCCAGCTGGGCGTGAGCTACAAGACGGTCTGGCTCATCAAGCACAAGTTGCTGGAGACCATGTAGCTGCGCGAAGAGCGACGCCGGCTCGACGAACGGGTCGAGGTCGACGACGCGTATCTGGGCGGGGAACGCTCCGGCGGTAAGGCTGGGCGTGGCGCGCCCGGCAAGACGCCGTTTGTAGCGGCCGTGCAGACCTCTGACGATGGCCGCCCTCTGTTCATGCGGCTCTCGCCCGTGCCGGGCTTTACCAAAGCGGCCCTTGAGGTCTGGGCGGCCAGCAGCCTGATGCCCACCGCGTGCGTCGTTTCCGATGGCCTGTGGTGTTTCGACGGCGTGACGCAAAAGGCTGCCAGTCATGAGCGCCATGTCACGGGCGGTGGCCGTCAGGCCGCGCAGCGCCCCGAGTTCGGCTGGGTCAACACGATGCTCGGCAACCTGAAAACGGCCCTCAAGGGCACGTACCACGCTATCGATCACGCCCAATATGCCCATCGCTATCTCGCTGAATTCGCCTACCATTTCAACCGCCGTTTCGATTTGCCCGCGATGGTGCCGCGCCTGCTTCGGGCCGCCGTTACGACAAAACCTCATCCTCGCCGTGTGTTGATCGTCTCGGAGTCAAGTAACTAATCAGGCAGTTTTTTGAGACGCCATTCGCAATTGTGTCGGTCCTTGAACGCGACGGCGGCGGCACGAATTTCTTCAACGTTGTTGAACAGCCGTCCGTGGATGGCTTGCTCCTTCATGGTCCGATTGAAACGCTCGGTGACGCCGTTGGTCTGCGGCTCAGCAACGAAGGCGTAGCTCGGCGTAAGCCCCCAGAACTTGAGCTGGGCGCTGAAATCGTCCGACCTTTACTGCGAGCCGTGATCCATTCGCAGGGACAGTCGGCGGCCGGCATCAGCTTCGACCGATCCGAACTGCTCGCGCACCCCTTGGCTGATTGGCTTCAGTGCGGCAAAGCGGTCGCCCACTTTGGTGACGTGGATGCCAACACACGTCGCGTCGCAATGATCAACCGCAGCGAAGATCCAGACCAGGCCCTCATCGACGGTTTGAACCTTGGCGCCATCGGTGCCCTACATCTCGTTAGGCTGATCAGTCGTCATTCGACCATCGTGAGCATTGGGCGGTTTCTGCGGTTGCCCACGGGCTCGGGACACGCGGATGTCGTCCTGAATGCGCAAGCGTGCCCAGACCTTGCGCGCCTCCTTCGCCGACGAACGGCGTGCGAGTCAGATCGGCGCGAACAGCTGCGAGCCGCTCGTGATCTGGCACCTTGGGCTTCGGGCCACGTCGGACAGGGGCAAGTGGGGTGACCTTGTTGAGCGCCCTGGCGCGCTCGGCATAGATCGTGGAGCGCGGAAAGTCGAGCACCTGGCATACCCGTTGCAATCCGAAGGGTTTGCCTGTCGCGGAGATCGTGTGGCTCATGTCGACGAGCTCCTGGCGATCAAAGGGCGGCGCTCCTGCCGCTCGCGCTCCATGCGCAGCATTTCGACCTCCATGGTCAGTTCGCCGACGCGATGCACGGCTTCCTTGAGCTTGACTTCCAACGGATCGGTCTGGCGCGACTTGAGACCCGCTTCGATGCCTGCCAGGGCGAGTTCGCGCCATTGTTCGAGCTCGGCGATTGTGACGCGCCAACTTCGCGAGACACCGCGTCAATCGATTCGCCGCGCAGCAAGCGCAGGACGACAGCGCGTTTGCGCCCGACGGACCAGCGCTTGAATTCGGGGCGGCGCAGACGGCGTCTCGGCCGCGCTACGCGGCGCCCTCCGTCGCCGCCAGCGCAACTTCCTGCACGTCTACCTTCTTCAACATCTCGGACTCCAGTTTGGATGCGTTTTACCCCAAATCTATGTCTAGAAAAACCGGAGTCGCCGCACGCAGCCAAAAATCTCATGTGCGTGCGCAAGATCACGCTGAACCTGGCGCGCATGGGGCAACAGCGGCGACCGAAGAGAGTCAGCCTGAAGAACATCCGTAACCTCGCCGCGAGGGACATCGATATGCGTGAGTCCATTCTCCGCCTTGCCTGACAAGGGCCTTCATGTGGAAGCCCTACGGCACTGCGGATCCCGCAACTCGACGAACGCATCCATGATCGAACGTATCTCTCGTTTCACTAAAAATCGAGAGTAAACCCCAGCACGCTGCTGTTTACAACCACTCACTTGTTTACAACCACTCACTTCCGCACGCTCACCCTTGCCACACCGACCTCTTCATGCGGAAGCACTGCACCCAACACCGGAGGTCCTATGCAACACGATCCGACATAACCAGTGTGGCGTGCGTTCGCGATGGGCGCTCTGTGCGCGGCCCTGCTTGCCGTCGCCGGATGTTCCAAGCAGAGCGACAACGGCGGCGCGTGACCGGGCGTGACGCCGGTGCCGATGTCGCCGGGCATCGCCTCCGACGCGACGGGTGCCTCGGGCGGCTGAGCGCAAACCCCGCCGCCGCCCGAGCGCAAGGCCGGCCGGTTCAAGCAGGAGGCCGAATGAACAGCACCCTGAACCCCGATAACGAGCCGATCGACTTGGGCGACGGCAGGCCCGAGGGCGATAAGCTCGGGCCGAGCAATTCGTCCGACAGCGGCAGCGATACGCGCGGCGCGAAGCGTCGCCAGTTCGATATCGACAGCGAGCTCGACGCGCATGCACTCGAACGCGGCGAGGCGGCCGGCGCGGCCGCCACCGATCGCGCCAGCATCGGCGAGCGCGCCTCGGCCGACGGCGACGCCGGCCTCGTCGATAACAAGGTTATCGAGCCCGATCGAACCGATCGTCTGGTCGATGACGATGACGATGACGAGCAAACGCCCGACGAGACCTCGCCGACCGGCACCCCTCCGATCGAGGAGGAAGCGATGCAAGGACGTCATCTGAATCGCTTGCGACAGGCACGCGAACCTGCGAAATGGCAGGAGCGCAACGAACGCACGTACTGTGGGGCAGCGACGAACAGGACCTGCCGCACTATGACGACCTGCTGCTGCCCGACAACGAACGGATATCGACTTTCGCGACGCCCGCGACCAGTTGCCCGGCGACCGGTTCGACGATCGACGCTGGCGCGCCGGGCAGCGCGCAGCCTCCGCGCGATCCTGAAATCCATCGGCCGCACGAGCGTCGCGGCCCCGACGATGCCTATCGGCATTCCGCCGGCGGCAATGCGCAGGCCGGGATATGGCACGAACCTGGGCGTCGCGGCGAGCCGTCGCGCGTGCACGGCGAATCCCGGCACCCGGGTGCCGACCCTCGCCACGCAGATGTCGGGATGGGCTGAGCGGGCCATGGCGACTACCGCGATCCGCATGGCGAATCGGGCGCGGTCATGGCGCGCCGTCCCATGCACGCTACGATCCGCGCTTCGCGCAACCAGCGCGCGGCGGCGAGCGTGCCGCGCCACGCATTCGCGGGCCGAAGGGTTACACGCGCTCCGACGAGCGGATTCGCGAGGATGTCTGCGAGCGGCTGGCCTGTACGCGTTCAACCTCGACGTCAGCGTGTCGGTGCGGGAGGCTTGCGTGCGGCTCGAGGGCAGCGTGCCGGAGTGCTGGATAAAGCATGAAATCAAGGACCTGGCCGCCAGTTGCGTATGGGTGCGCGACCGTCGACAACCAGGTGCGGGTGCCGCGCGATGCATTGCCGAGGCCGCCTCGCAGCCAGCCGCCCAGCCGGTCTCGCCCGATCCGGCCGCGCATCCGTCTGGCGCGATCGGCCCCTGCCCCGACGAGCACCGCCACTGCGTCGCCTTCATCGGGGGTGCCTTCTCAGGTCGCCGCTTAGGCGGCGTTCGAACGGTGCGGGCGGCTCGAGCGTGGTGCGGCAGCGCCAGGCATCGCCCCTCAGCGCCGCGCATTGTCGTCGAGCTCGTTCTGCAGGCCGTGGTCACGCATCAGCGCGAGCCGGTTGTAGAGCGTCTTCAGGCTGATGCCGAGCGCCTTCGCGGTGCGCGGCTTGTCGCCCTCGAAGTGGCGCAGCGAGGCGACGATGAGGCGCTGCTGCGCATGGGCGAGCGTCGCACCCAGCGGCAGCAACATCACGTTGTCGCGCACGTCGGCACGCGGCGGCAGTTGGCGCGGCAGGTCGAGATCGATCTCGTGATCGGCGAGGATGAAGGCGCGCTCGATGGTGTTGCGCAACTCGCGCACGTTGCCGGGCCAGGGATAGGCGCGCAGCGTCTTCAGCGCCTGCGCCGAGAGCTGCTTGTCGCTGCGGTGCTGCGCATTGAGCGCGGCCACCAGCTCGCGCGCGATCTCCTCGACGTCGCCGTCGCGGTGGCGCAGGGCCGGAACGTGCAGCGCGAACGCTGCGAGCCGGTAGAACAGGTCCTCTCGCAGCCGCCCGTCGCGGATCGCGTCGACCGGGTTGTGGTGGGTCGCGGCGACGATGCGCACGTCGAGCGCGATGGTCTCGGTGCCGCCGACCCGCATGATGGTGTTCGACTCGAGCGCGCGCAGCAGCTTGACCTGCATCTCGCGCGGCATCTCGGCGATCTCGTCGAGGAAGATGGTGCCGCTGCGCGCGGCCTCGAAGAAGCCGGTGTGCTGGGCGGCCGCGCCGGTGAAGCTGCCTTTCTCATGGCCGAATAACTGGGATTCGGCGATATCGGCTGGGATCGCGCCGCAGTTGACGGCCACGAACGGGCTGCCTGCGCGCGTGCTAGCATCGTGCACGAGCCGCGCGGCGATGTCTTTGCCGGCACCGCTCTCGCCGACGATCAGGACGCTGGCGCGGGTCGCAGCCACTTTCTCGATCTTCGACAGCAGCGCCTGGATGCGCGACGACGAACCAGCAAGCCGACGGCCATCGCTGGATGTTTTCGACATGAATGATGGATCTCGGGTGGAACAGCGTGCTTTCGTACTCCCTATACGGTCACCGCGCAGCGTGTAATTTTTATAAGCGCAAGCGTAGCCGAATTTGCCGCCGCTACATGAATTGAAAATTTCAATTTGGCTATCGAGTTCGGATAGAAAAAACCGATAATGCCGGGTGCCGTATGCGACTCCTCTATACTCCCCCGATGCTTGGTCGGTGCAATCAGGCCCTACCACCCTCATCATGTCGATCCGGCTGCCGCGATTCGGGACATCCTTACCGAGCGGGAGCCACGTCGTTCAGCGTTTCCGATCTTTTTCCGCAATACACGGTCCGCTGCCGCGTGCGATCGCCTCACGGTCAGCGCGATCCGCACGTTGCCATGCAGGGGGGGCTTGCCTCCGGGCACGTGCCTTGCTACGGAACATCGACGCCCTACATTCTGGTCGTCGAAGACGGCGCCGACACCCATGACATGCTGGCCGTGCTCGCGCACACGCAGCAACTGAACTGCGATACCGCCGCGACCCTGGCCCAGGCGCGCACGCTGATTGCCGCGCACACGCCGGATCTGGTGCTTTGCGACCTGGTGCTGCCCGACGGCAGCGGCGTGGACCTATGCGACGAATTGCCCAAGGGCGTGCACTGCGAGATGGTGCTGACCACCGGCCACGCGAGCCTGGAGATTGCGATCGACGCCCTGCGGCGCGATTTTGTCAAGCCGCTCAACATGCAGCGCCTGAACAGCATCTTCGCGCGCGTGTGCCGCGCACCACAGCGTGCTGCACGAGGAGATCGCCTCGCTGCGCAGCGAGCTCAAGCGGCTGGGCCGATTCGGCCCCGTGCTGGGCAGCTCGGTGCCAATGCAGACCATATAAGACGCGATCAGCCGCGTGGCCAACACATCAAGGCCTTGGTGCTGCTGATGGGCGAATCGGGCACCAGGAGCTGGCCGCGCAGACCATTCACGACCTCAGCCTGCGCCGCAAAGGCCCGTTTCTGGCTATCAACTGCGGGGCGATCGCCGCGAATCTGGTGGAGAGCGAGATGTTTGGCCACGACCGCGGCAGCTTCACGGGTGCCGATCGCCAACACAAGAGCGTCTTCGAGCGCGCCGACGGCGGCACACTGTTCCTCGACGAAATCACTGAATCTTCGACGAAATCACCGAGATGCCGGTCGAATCGCAGGTCAAGCTGCTGCGCGTGCTCGAGACCGGGCGCCTGACGCGGCCTGGCTTGGCGCGCGAGATCGACGTGGACGTGCGCATCGTGGCGGCCACCAACCTCGATTCCGAGGCGGCCATGGCCAACGGCAAGCTGTGCCCCGATCTCTACCACCGCATCAACGTGTTCTCGATCACGCTGCAGCCGCTGCGCGAGCGCGGCGACGACCATCCCTATGGTGGCCGCCGCCTTCCTCACCCGGCTCAACGAGGAGAGCGGGCGCAACATGCGCTTCGTGCCGGCCGCGCTGGCCGGCTACGAATGGCCGGGCAACGTGTGTGAGCTGCGCAACTTTGTGCCGTGCGCCAGCATCTTCAACGACGGCGAGCTGATCGACACGCTGCCGCCGCCGATCATAGCCGAGGTGTCGGGCGAGGCGGTGGCGGCCGATGACACGGTGTCGGTGCCGTTCGGCACCACGCTGGAGGAGGTCGACCGGCGCGTGATCCTGGGCACGCTGGCGCAATGCGGTGGGGTCAGGACGCATGCGGCCGAGGTGCTCGACATCAGTCTCAAGACGATCTACAGGCACCTCGCGCAGCTCGAGAGCGGTGAGAAGGGCGAGAAGGCGGCCGACAAGCCGGCCGAAAAACTCGCGGACAGGACGGACAAGACGGCATCGTGAGGCGCGGTGCCGGCCTCGCGCCGGCGCTCGACGATGTCATGCCCAGGGGGCGGGCCGCTGCGGCGGCCGGCGTGCAGCGTCGGGCAGGCAGGCGACCAGGGCGGGAGTCGATCGGATGACCCAATTCGAATCAGGCTGGATGCGCCACGGCGTGGTCATCGCGGCGCTGGTGGGGATGCCGACCGTGCTGCCGTCGCAGCTGGTCCATTACGGCGGCGCGAACATGCCGCTGGCGCTCTACTACCCGTTCATCGCGGGGGGGGGGCCTGGACCGCGTCGTTCGGCGCGGGGCTGTGGTCGCCACATTGGTCAGCGCGCTGTTGATCTGGCTGCTGTTCCTCGGCGATCCGCTCGCCTATCCGCCCTCGCCGGCCATGCAGGCGATGCAGGTCGGCATGTTCCTGCTTGTGGCGGGCGTGGTCTGCGCGGTGGTGGCGGCGGCGTTCCGCCATACGCGCCTGACCAACGGACGCTGCGCCGGCGCGAGGCCGCCGCGCGTCAGCACTACGAGATCACCCTGGCCTCGCTGGCGCAGGGCGTGATGGTGATCGATCCGCTCGGCCGGTTCTCACCTACCTGAACCCGGTGGCGGTCGCGCTGACCGGGCACCAGAGCCCGAGCGCCCACGGCAAGCCCTTCCAGGAAGATCTTCCACAGTTACGACAGCCATGGCGCAGGCACCCGCGTGGCGGTGCTCGACCGCGTGCTGACCGGCGAGGAGAGCGCCGCGGGCGTCGCCAGCGAACTGCACTAGTTGCGCCCGACCGAGCGAACCGCGCGCGTGCCGGTCTCGGTGGTGGTTTCGCCGCTGCGCGATCCGGGGGGCAGGCGCGGCGGCGCGGTGGCCGTGCTGCGCGATGTCAGCGCTGAGCACGAGCGGGCGCTGGCCAACGGCATGCTGCACCGGCTGGTGGACGCCTCGCCCGACGCGATCATCGTGGTCGGTGCCGATCGCCGCATCACCAGCTGGAACCTGGCGGCGCAGCGCATATTCGGTTATCCCGAGGCCGACGCGCTCGGCCACGACGTCGGCATGCTGGTGCCGCCGCGCTGGCTGGGCCGACACCCGATCGCCGCCGAGAGGTGGGCGAGGCGATCGGCGGTCTCGACTTGTTGCGCCTGCGCGTCGACGGCAGGCGGTTTCGCGCGACGCTGGCCGCTTCGCCGGTGTTCGACGAGAATCAGCGCTGACGTTGCGCTGTCGCTGACGTTGCGCGACACGCGCGCCCAGCGCCGCCGCAAGCAACGCAACCATCAGCGACTGCGCGGTGCCAGGCCGATACCTCGACGCATAGGAATTTCAAAACGCCAGAGGAGGCGGGCGATCTGCGCAGAAGTTCGCTGGACGGGTAGTGGTGCCGTCGGTGGGCAAGGTTTCCGGCAACGTTACGCGATTTCCGCTGCGAACCCAGC
>JAYFRX010000010.1:0-19072 GCA_040946945.1 Burkholderia sp.
CGAAACGACTCAAGCTCCAGATCAACGAGTCGAAGAGCGCATGTGCCCGGCCTTGGAGGCGTAAGTTTTTAGGCTACAGCCTGACAGTGCACCGTCAAGCGCGGCTGCGCATTGCGCCCGAAAGCATTAAACGGCTGACGGCGCGTGTGAAGCAACTGATGCGCCAAGGGCGCGGAAGGAGTCTAAGCCAGACGATCGAGGTGCTCAATCCGGTGCTTCGCGGATGGATCAACTACTTCCGTTACACGCAGGTGAAGGACACTACGGAGGAACTGGATGGCTGGCGACGGCGACGCTTGCGCTGTCTCCTATGGCGGCAAGCCAAGCATCGCCATCGCCGCCAATCACTGCTGCGTCGACAGGGGCTCACGGAGGATCGCGCTCGACGCTCGGCCCGCAACGGGCAAGGTCCGTGGTGGAATGCCGGGGCTAGCCATATGAACGCGGCCTTCCCAAAGCGCTGGTTTGACGCCTTGGGGCTGGTCTCGCTGTTCGATACTCACAGCGCCTCCAGCGTTGTTCATGAACCGCCGTATGCGGAACCGCACGTACGGTGGTGTGAGAGGGCGACGGGGGCAACCCCGTCCCCTACTCGATGCACTGAAACTGATCTGCGATGCCGGTTTCGAGGTGGACGTACCGCCCGCGAAGACTTGCTGCGGGCAACCCCGCCTACAACTCCGTCGATCGCCGCTTCGCGCGGGACCTGGCCGAAAAGACCCTGCGCGAATTCGAGCAGTTCGACTACGTGGTGGTGTCTTCCAGTTCCTGCGGCGGCATGATTCGCGCGCATTACGGCGACCTGTTCCGCGACGATCCGGATCTGATGGCGCGCTACGGCCGTCTGCGCGAGCGCGTGCACGAGCTGACCGATTTCCTCGTCAAGATCGCGAAGCTCGAGCTGCCGCGCGGCGAATTCAGCGGTCCCGTCATCTATCACGCGACTCTTGCTCGGGACTGCGCGAACTCGTCGTGAAGGCGCAGCCACGGGCCTTGCTCGCGCAGCGCGGCGTCGAGGTCCGGGAGATGAAGGACTGCGAGCATTGCTGCGGCTTCTGCGGCACCTTCGCGGTCAAGTATGGCGCGATCTCGACCGCAATCGTCGATGAGAAGTGCGCCGACGTGCAGTCCAGCAGGACGCGCACCGTGGTGCTCGGCGATCTCGGCTGCATCCTCACAACATCGAGGGGCGCCTGCGCCGCACCGGCGACAAGGACACGCGCGTGCTGCACGTCGCGCAGGTTCTCCCCGGCGATCTCTCAACCCGCCGTTTCCCCGACCAGCCGCCAGCCGACCCAGCCAGCCATGCAAGTTCAATCGATGCAGTTCAAGACGCGCGCGGGCCAGAAGCTCGCCGACCAGCGCCTGCAGCAAAATCTCAAGAAGCTGTCGACCAAGTTCGTCTCGGCACGCGCTGAAGGCGCGGTCGATGGTCTCGAAGGAGATGCGCATCAATGCCGTGCTTGCCGAGATCGGCGTGCAGTCGATCGAGGCCGACCTCGGCGAATACATTTTGCAGATCAACGACAACGAGGCACCGAGCCACATCATCGCGCCCGTGGTCCACAAGGACAAGGACGAGATCGCCGACCTGTTCGCTCGCACCCACGGGCGTGAGCGTCTGACCGAGATCCCCGCCATGACGCGCGAGGCCCGCGAGGTGTTGCGGCCGCACTTCCTCGGTGCCGACATGAGGCTGACGGGCGGCAACTTCGTGGTGGCTGAGACGGGTTCGGTGGTGCTGGTGACCAACGAGGCCATGTGCACCGTGATGCCCCGCGTGCACGTGGCCGTGACTGGGATCGAGAAGGTACTGTAGACGCTCGAGGATCTGGCCGCCACGATGCGGCTGCTGCCGCACTCGGCCACCGGCCAGAAGACCTAGAATTATTTTTCGCTGCTCACGGGGCCGCGCGTGGCGGGCGAGTAGGACGGCCCCGAGCACAATTACGTGGTGCTGGTCGACGACGGGCGCACCGGGCTGATCGGCGGCGAATTCCAGGGGATGCTGCGCTGCATCCGTTGCGGTCCCTGCATGAACCATTGCCCGGTCTACCAGAAGGTCGGCGGCCATGCCTATGGCTGGGTTATCCGGGGGCCGATGGGCTCGGTACTCACGCCGAGCTACGTTGGGCGCGAGCGCTCGCCCGACCTGCCGCAGGCCGCCACCTTGTGCGGTAAATGCGACAGCGTCTGTCCGGTCGGCATCCCCTTGTCTGGACTGCTGCGCACGCTGCGCGAAAAGCAGGTGGAGCGGGGCCTGTGCGGCCCTGGCGCCTCGCGCTAGCCGCTTGGGGCTTCGCCGCGCGCCGGCTGATGCCGTACGGACTCGCGATCAAGCTGATGGTGCGGATTCTGGAGCGGGTCAGCGGCGAGCGCAAGTCGGGCGGCGGGATCCGCAAGCTACCGCTGGCGGCCGGTTGGACCGATACGCGCGACCTGCCGACGCCGACTGGGCGTACCTTACGCGAACTCTACGTGGCGTCGAAGACCCATCTCGGCTGAAATCCCGCCAAGGCTGGCTGGGCACTTTTCGCCCATGTGGTGCCTTGAGCCGGCGCAAGGGGACGCTCAAGCAAATTGGCGACTGTTCGTCGCACGACAATAGAAAGTTAGCTATTAAATTTTTAATTTAAATAGTTCATATATATTATGACGCCTGTGGTGTCGAGTCATGGATTCGACACGCAGTCACCGGAGGTCGCATTATGAGAAAGACAATATCGATGTACTAGCCGCTCGCGATCGTCGTACCGCTTGCCGCCGTTGCGTATCTGTACGCGTCGAATGCCGCGCGCCCCAGCGAGCCGCAGCCGATCGAGCAGGTTTCTGCGGAGCTTGCGCGCCCCGTGTCGTTCGGGCTGGTCCGCGATTCGCCCGAGGCCGCGCCGCTGGCCGCCACCAAGGCGCTGTGATGCCGCGCCGGCCGGCCAAGGAAATCGAAGCGCGCTTGTATCTGTATAATGGTGTCCTTTCTGTTTTCGCGGCCGTCCGCCGCTGTCCGGCCGCACGATGAAACGCGTCTCGATCTGCTTCGTCTGCCTCGGCAACATCTGTCGCTCCCCGACCGCGGAGGGCGTGATGCGCAAGCAAGTGAGCGCGGCGGGCGTCGATCACGTGATCGAGATCGACTCCGCCGGAACAGGCGACTGGCACTCAGGGAAGCGCCTGATGCACGCGCCCAGCAGGCGGCGCGCGGCCGCAGCTAGAACCTGTCAGCGCTGCGGGCGCGTCAGGTCGCCGGCAGCGACTTCGAGCGTTTCGACCTGCTGCTCGCGATGGACGAGGCGAATCTCGCCGAACTGCGGTGCCGCTGTCCGGCCGAGCGCCAACACAAGGTCCGTTTGCTGATGGAATTCGCGGTCGTTACCGGTCAACGCGAAGTGGCGGACCCTTATTTCGGCGGCGCGCAGGACTTCGAGCAGGTGCTCGGCCAATGCGAGAACGCCTGCGCCGGCTTGCTCGCGACACTGCGCGAGCGCGTGCGGGCGACTGAATCCAAGGCCGCTGCGGCACTTCTGTAGCGTTCACTGAATCTCCCTCCCGGGGACAGGGCTTCCGCATGAAGAGGTCGGTGTGGCAAGGTTGAGCGTGCGGAAGTGAATGGTTGTAAACATCGGCGTGCTGGGGTTTACTCTCGATTTTTGGCGAAACAAGAGATGCCTTCGATCATGGCGTTGAGTTGCCGGGATCCGCGGTGCCGTCAGCGCCGTTACCCGCTGGACGAAATTGTACTGACGCCGCTGTGCGCCGTCCGGTGCGGAGTGGAAGACTGGGAGACGATGGCGCTGTGGGGGCGAACCCAACTGGGGTGGCTGCGCAAGCATCTGGCTTACGCGAACGGAATTCCATGCGAAGACACGTTCAGGCGGGTGTTCAACGGATTGAGCCCGGTTGCCTTCGAGCGTTGCGTCATCGAATGGGTGGGGAACCTGTGTCCGAGCCTCGCGGGCCTGCACCTCGAGACTGAGGGCAAGACGGTGCGCGGCAACGCGGACCGTAGCGGACATCCGCTCCATCTGAGTCTCGGCGGTGGCGTTCTGATAAAGGCTTGAGCCTGGGACAGATCGCAATCGACGAGAAGAGCAACGAGATCACTGGGATTCCGTTGCTACTAGAGGTCCTCGACCTGTCGAGGGCGATCGTGACGATCGACGCGATGGACGCGTAGCGCGGGATCGCCCAGATGATCGTGGCGGCCGGCGCGGACTATGTTCTGGTGGTCAAGAACAACCAGCCCACGCTGGCGGACAGCCTTCGGAATGGTTTGCTTCGTTTCAGGCTGGCGGACTGAGGCCTCCGTACTGGGATCACGCCACCCATGACAAAGGGCGCGGACGTATCGAAACCCGCGTGTGTCGGGTGAGCGAGGACGTTCAATGGCTCTCGGAGATGGGACAACACTGGCCGGGTGTCCAGCGAATCGCGATGATGGCGGGCAAGCGGCAGATCAGCGATCAGACCACCACGCAGCAAACCTGCCTCATCAGTTCCAGGCCGATGAAGGCTGTCGAAATGTCGCGGCTGGCGCACACACTGGGGGATCGAGAATCAGCTCCATTGGGTGCTCGACGTATCGTGGAGCGAAGATGGCCAGCAGACGCGCAACAAAGCCGCAGTCCAAAATCTCGCGTGCGTGCGGAAGATCCACGCTGAACCTGGCGCGCATGGAGCAACAGCGGCGACCGAAAAGAGGCAGCCTGAAGAACATCCGTAACCTCGCCGCGTGGGACATCGATGGGCGTGAGTCCATTATCCGCCTTGCCTGACAAGAGCCTTTATGCGGAAGCCCCTCCCCGGGACATGGATACTTGACTAAAACTGTCAGATATTTATACTTGGCTAAAATCGTCGAGATTGCTGTCCCCTACGACTATGAGACTCACCACGAAAGGCCGTTTCGCCGTCACGGCAATGATTGACTTGGCACTGCGCCAGGAGCAGGGGCCGGTGACGCTTGCAGGCATTAGCCAGCGTCAGCGCATCTCGCTCTCGTACCTGGAGCAGCTGTTCCGAAAGCTGCGCCGGAACGAGATCGTCGAATCGGTCCGTGGGCCGGGGGGCGGCTACAACCTCGCGCGCCGTGCGGCCGACGTCACGGTCGCCGACATCATTATCGCGGTCGACGAACCGCTCGATGCCACGCAATGTGGCGGCAGGGGTACTTGCGAAGGCACCAAGCAGCCAGATGGTCATTGCATGACGCACGAGCTCTGGTCGACGCTCAACCAGAAGATGGTTGAATACCTCGATTCGGTATCACTGCAGGATCTCGTCGATCAGCAGCGCCCCCCCGAGGGTCCACTCGCCGTGCTGCGCGACCGTCGCGCGCCGGAGACGGCCGCGACCGCCGAGTCGGTGCGAGCGATGCCGCTCGGGCCGAATTCGGTATTCAACATCGCGACCAGTTCCTGAGGCGCGACGCTGTCCGTACCCGATAAAACCGCACCTACATAACAGATTGTCCCTGCACTGAATGAATAGCCGGAGCGACAGATGAACAACGATACTCCTCACTTGCCCATCTATATGGACTACAGCGCGACCACGCCCGTCGATCCGCGCGTGGTCGACAAGATGGTGCCGTATCTGCGTGAGCAGTTCGGTAATCCGGCGTCGCGCAGCCACGCGTACGGCTGGGATGCGGAGCGGGCGGTGGAAGAGGCGCGCGAGCAGGTGGCGGCGCTCGTGAACGCGGACCCGCGCGAAATCATCTGGACCTCGGGCGCGACCGAATCGGACAACCTCGCGATCAAGGGCTCGGCGCATTTCTACCAGGGCAAGGGCAAGCACATCATCACGGTGAAGACCGAGCACAAGGCCGTGCTCGATACCTGCCGCGAACTTGAGCGCGAAGGCTTCGAGGTGACCTACCTGGATGTCAAGGACGACGGCCTGATTGACCTCGAAGTGTTCAAGGCCGCGCTGCGCTCGGACACGATCCTGGTGTCCGTGATGCACGTGAACAACGAGGTCGGCGTGGTCCAGGACATCGAGACGATCGGTGAGATCTGCCGCTCGACGGGTATCGTGTTCCACGTCGACGCCGCGCAGTCCACCGGCAAGGTCGGAATCGATCTCGCCAAGCTTAAGGTTGACCTGATGTCGTTCTCGGCGCACAAGACCTACGGCCCGAAGGGCATCGGCGCGCTCTACGTGCGCCGCAAGCCGCGCGTGCGGATCGAGGCGCAGATGCATGGCGGCGGTCACGAGCGCGGCATGCGCTCGGGCACGCTGGCGACGCACCAGATCGTCGGCATGGGCAAAGCCTTCCGCATCGCCCGCGAGGAAATGGCGGTCGAGAACGAGCGCGTGCGTGCGCTGCGCGACAAGCTGCTGCGCGGCCTGTCGCAGATCGAGGAAACCTATGTAAACGGCGACATGGAACAGCGTGTCCCGCACAACCTGAACGTCAGCTTCAACTTCGTCGAAGGCGAGTCGCTGATCATGGCGATCAAGGATGTCGCCGTGTCGTCGGGCTCGGCCTGCACCTCGGCCTCGCTGGAGCCGTCCTACGTGCTGCGCGCTCTGGGCCGCAACGACGAACTCGCTCACAGCTCGATCCGCTTTACGGTCGGGCGCTTTACCACCGAGGCCGAAGTCGACTACGTGATCACCCTGCTGCAGGGCAAGATCGCCAAGCTGCGAGGCCTGTCGCCGCTCTGGGAAATGCACAAGGACGGGATCGATCTGTCGACGATCGAGTGGGCCGCACACTGAACGAAGGTTGCGCGACCCGGCACCGCGCGCACGCAACGCATCAAGGAGTCGAATCATGTCTTACAGCAACCAGGTTCTGGATCACTACGAAAACCCGCGCAACGTTGGTTCCTTCTCGAAGGACGACGACGCGGTCGGCACGAGCATGGTCGGCGCGCCGGCCTGCGGCGACGTGATGAAGCTGCAGATCCGTGTCGGTTCGGGCGGCGTGATCGAAGACGCGAAGTTCAAGACCTACGGCTGCGGCTCGGCGATTGCCTCGAGCTCGCTGGTTACCGAATGGGTGAAGGGCAAGACGCTGGATCAGGCGCTGGCCATCAAGAACATCCAGATCGCTGAGGAACTGGCGTTGCCGCCGGTGAAGATCCACTGCTCGATCCTCGCCGAAGACGCGATCAAGGCGGCGGTGGCAGATTACCGCAAGCGTCACGACGCGGCCGCGGAAGACGGCCAGGCCGCGTAAGCGGCGGCGCCGGGATACAGCCGAGGCGCTCATCAGGCGCAGTACGCCGCGGCGAAAGGCAGGCGGCGAGGTTTATCTAGGAACGACGTCCGCGCGCGGCGCGGGCGACCAGGAATGTCATGGCAGTCACACTGACCGAAAAAGCAGCGCAACACGTGCAGAAGTACCTGACGCGACGCGGCAAGGGGCTGGGCCTGCGTCTCGGCGTGCGCACCACGGGCTGCTCGGGCCTGGCCTACAAGCTCGAGTATGTCGACGACGTGGCGTCCGAGGATCAGGTGTTCGAGAGCCATGGCGTGAAGGTGGTGGTCGATCCGAAGAGCCTCGCCTATATCGACGGCACCGAGCTCGACTTCGCGCGCGAGGGCTTGAACGAAGGCTTCAAGTTCAACAATCCGAACGTCAAGGACGAATGCGGCTGCGGCGAGTCGTTCCGCGTCTGAGGATGCACCGCGCGCAGTGGGCCACAGGCGGCATTGGCCGCCTTTTTCTTGTGCGGATCACTTCCGCCTGGACTATCGATCACAAGGCCTGGGACATCACGCGATGATTTCGCTGAAAGACAGCTACTTCGAACTCTTTCACCTGCCGACGCAGTTCGCGCTCGATGCCGGTTCGCTCGACATCGCGTATCGCGAAGTGCTGTTCGAGGTGCATCCGGATCGCTTCGCGGCGGCCGGCGACGCGCAGAAGCGCATCGCGATGCAATGGGCCACGCGCGCCAACGAGGCTTACCAGACGCTGCGCGATCCGCTGAAGCGTGCGATCTACCTGCTGTCGCTGCGCGAGGTCGAGGTCGGTGCTGAGAACAACACGGTGATGGAGCCGGCTTTCCTAATGCAGCAGATGGAATGGCGCGAGGCGATCGAGGATGCGGCTGGCGCGAAAAATGTCGACGCGCTCGACGCCCTGCTCGGCGAATTGCGCGAGGAGAAGGGCGCGCGGCTCGACAAGCTCGCCGCTCTGCTCGACAGTGGCTCGAACCAGGGCGGGGCCGAAGCCCTGCGCCAGCTGATGTTCATCGAGCGCGTGGCTGCCGAAGTGACGACGCAGATCGAGTGTCTCGAAAATTAACCGCGCGGAGGCGCGGTGCGCGAAGCAATCGGGGCTCCCGCGGCGGCCCCTCACCGAATACAGCGATGGCTTTACTGCAAATCTCCGAACCCGGCATGGCACCCGCGCCGCATAAGCGGCGCCTGGCAGTCGGCATCGATCTCGGCACGACGAATTCGCTCGTCGCGTCGGTGCGTAACAGCGTGGCCGAGGTGCTGCCCGACAACGAGGGCCGCATGCTGCTGCCCTCCGTGGTCCGCTACCTCGAGAAGGGCGGGTGCCGCGTCGGCTACGCGGCCAAGGAAGCCGCGGCCAGCGATCCGCGCAACACGATCGTCTCGGTCAAGCGTTTCATGGGACGCGGCAAGGCTGAAGTCGAGCATGCGGCCAATGCGCCCTACGACTTCGTCGATGCGCCGGGCATGGTGCAGATCCGCACCGTCGACGGCGTGAAGAGTCCCGTCGAGGTCTCGGCCGAGATTCTCGCCACGCTGCGCCAGCGCGCCGAGGATACGCTCGGCGACGACCTGGTGGGCACCGTGATCGCTGTGCCGGCCTATTTCGACGATGCGCAGCGCCAGGCCACCAAGGACGCGGCGCGGCTGGCGGGTCTGGACGTGCTGCGCCTGCTCAACGAACCAACCGCGGCCGCGATCGCCTACGGGCTCGACAACGGCGCGGAAGGCCTCTATGCTGTCTACGACCTGGGCGGCGGCACCTTCGACCTGTCGATCCTGAAACTGACCAAGGGCGTGTTCGAAGTCCTCGCGGTGGGCGGCGATTCCGCGCTCGGCGGAGACGATTTCGACCACGCCCTGTTTGCCCATGTGCTCGCCGCGGCGGGCATAGAGCGCGCCGCGTTGTCGGCCGAGGACGTGAGGGCGCTGCTCGACCGTTCGCGCGTCGTGAAGGAAGCGCTGAGCGACGTGCCCGAGGCGGCCTTCGAGATCACGCTGTCGACCGGCGCGGCGATCGCGCAGACGACTTCCACCGACACCTTCGCCGGCCTGGTCGAGCCGCTGGTCGCGCGCACCCTGGTACCGACCCGCAAGGCGCTGCGCGACGCGCAGGTCACGCCGGCCGAAATCAAGGGCGTGGTGCTGGTGGGCGGTGCGACGCGCATGCCGGTGATCCGTGCGGCTGTCGAGCGCTTCTTCGGCCAGCCGCCACTGGTCAATCTCGATCCGGACCAGGTGGTCGCGCTCGGCGCGGCTGTGCAGGCCGACCTGTTGGCCGGCAACCGCGTCAACGGCGACGACTGGCTGCTGCTCGACGTGATCCCGCTGCCGCTGGGCGTCGAGACCATGGGCGGCCTGGCCGAGAAGATCATTCCGCGCAACTCGACCATTCCCGTGGCGCGCGCGCAGGAATTCACCACCTTCAAGAACGGCCAGACCGCGATGGCGATCCACGTGGTGCAAGGCGAGCGCGAACTGGTGGCCGATTGCCGTTCGTTGGCGCGCTTCGAGCTGCGCGGCATCCCGCCGATGTCGGCGGGCGCGGCGCGGATCCGCGTGACCTATCAAGTTGACGCCGACGGCCTGCTGTCGGTGTTCGCGCGTGAGCAGCATTCGGGCGTGGAGGCCTCGGTGGTGGTGAAGCCGTCCTACGGCCTCGCCGACGACGACATCGCCAAGATGCTGGAAGACAGTTTCAAGACCGCCGACATCGACATGCGCGCGCGCGCGCTGCGCGAGGCCCAGGTCGAGGCACAACGCATCGCCGAGGCGACGGAGGCGGCGCTCGCGGTCGACGCGGACCTGCTCGACGCCGAGGAGCGCGCGGTGATCGACGCGCTGATCACCAGGCTGCGCGCGCTGGCGGTCGGCAAGGATACCGACGTGATCGACGCGGCGACCAAGGCGCTGGCCGAGGGCGCCGACGAATTCGCGGCACGGCGGATGGACAAGAACATCCGTCGCGCGCTCGCGGGCCGCAAGCTCGACGAGATCTGAAGACAACGGCATCGCGCCGGCATGCGCGATGCGAAGCGACGCGCCATAGATGAAAGACGGAACCGACATGCCTCAACTGGTAGTTTTGCCCCACGTCAAACTGTGCACGGACGGCGCGGTGATCGACGCAACGCCCGGCAAGAGCATCTGCGACAACCTGCTCGACAACGGCATCGAGATCGAGCATGCCTGCGAGAAATCCTGTGCCTGCACGACCTGCCACGTGATCGTGCGCGAAGGCTTCAACGAGCTGGCCCCCTCCGAGGAAGACGAGGACGACCTGCTTGATCGTGCCTGGGGGCTGGAGCCGCAATCGCGCCTATCGTGCCAGGCAATCGTGACGAAGGAGTCCGACCTGGTGGTCGAGATCCCCAAGTACACGATCAACCACGCCCAAGAGAATCACTGACCCCGTTCAGGAGGTGCGACGATGAAATGGATTGATTCGCACGAGATCGCGATTGCGCTCGCCGACAAGTTTCCTGATTTGGATCCTAAGACGATCCGCTTCACCGATCTGCGCCAGTGGGTACTCGAACTCGACGGTTTCGACGACGAGCCCGATCGTTCGGGCGAGAAGATCCTTGAGGCGATCCAGCTGCACTGGATCGATGAATCCGACTTCGACGACGAATGACGTGAACTCGGGCTGCTGAATCGAGCCCGCCTGCGCACGAAAAACCAGCTCGCGCCTCTCGAGGGGGGCGCGCCGTTTTCATATGGGCAGCGGCCGGAGCCGCCGCGGTCGATCAGCCGGCGACCAGCGTGGGTAAGCGATCAATAAACCCGCTCTTATGGATTCCTGATTAGTTGCTTGACTCCGAAGCAGGCATGAAATCAAGTATCGTTCGCCAGATGCTTACGGAGCGTGCGCCATGCCCATGAACAGACTCCAGTTTCAGGCCGGTCTGTCGATGAAAGAATTTCAGGAGCAGTACGGCAACGAAGCGCAATGCGAGGCCGCGCTGGTCGGGTCTCGCTGGCCCGATGGCTGTGGGTGTGCCCTCGACGCAAGGGCACGCGCTACGCCAGCGCCTACAACGGCCGGCGACCGTGGGAATGCCTGAGCCAGTCCTGCCGGTACTAATGCCCGTCGATCGTCGGAACGATATTCGAGAAGACGAAATTGCCGCTGACGACCTGGTTTCTGGCGATCTACCTGGTGACGCAGAGCAAGAACGCCATCAGCGGACTGGAGCTCAAACGCCAGCTGGACGTGAGCTACAAGACGGTCTGGCTCATCAAGCACAAGTTGCTGGAGACCATGTGGCTGCGCGAAGAGCGACGCCGGCTCGACGAACGGGTCGAGGTCGACGACGCGTATCTGGGCGGGGAACGCTCCGGCGGTAATGGCGTAGCGCGCCCGCGGCAAGACGCCGTTTGTAGCGGCCGTGCAGACCTCTGACGATGGCCGCCCTCTGTTCATGCGGCTCTCGCCCGTGCTGGGCTTTACCAAAGCGGCCCTTGAGGTCTGGGCGGCCAGCAGCCTGTGCCCACCGCGTGCGTCGTTTCCGATGGCCTGTGGTGTTTCGACGGCGTGACGCAAAAGGCTGCCAGTCACGGGCGGTGGCCGTCAGGCCGCGCAGCGCCCCGAGTTCCGCTGGGGCAGCACGATGCTCGGCAACCTGAAAACGGCCCTCAAGGGCACGTACCACGCTATCGATCACGCCAAATATGCCCATCGCTATCTCGCTGAAGTCGCCTACCGTTTCAACCGCCGTTTCGATTTGCCCGCGATGGCGCCGCTCCTGCTTCGGGCCGCCGTTACGACAAAACCCCATCCGCGCCGTGTGTTGATGGCCTCGGAGTCAAGTAACTAATCAGGTCGGGTTTTAAGATTTCCATGCCCCCATTCTCTCAAGAGTTGAGGCCTCCGAAAAACCCTGGCCGATTCACAAGAATGCTCGCCGCCAAGCATATAAGCATCCGAGAAAAAACACTAAAAAATCTCTGCCGGACATTTGACCCATTAGATTTTCCCCACTATCTTCCCCGTCACTTCATCAATCTTTCAAATTCTCACCGACGCTTTTCGCTTATTTCATTCTATACGCGCTCCCATCGAGGATTAGCTTCGCACTCCAGAATATCAGCATCAGCACATGCATGACAAGCGGCCCACTCGATCCGGGTAGCGCCGCCGCGTTGGCGTCGCCGCCCCGATCATCCTCGGCGCGGCGGCATATGAGGAGGCCGCAAGGTCGCATCGGTTGATCACCGATCGCCCAACCGGTCTTGTTTTGCCGGGAGGGAAACATGTCGCCGTGATTCGCGTCCACTTCGCCCTGCTCGCAGCAGTCACCCGCCGCCCGTCGGGCCTCAACGGGTATCGCTGATTTAATTCCTTGCTTTTCTGTTCGGAGTCGAACATGCCAAGCCATCAGTCCGTCCAGCGCCGTGCCCTGAAGCGTTTCGCCTTTTCGCTGCTTCCCATCGTGGCCGCCGTGGCCTCGCTGCCTGCCGCGCACGCGGCCGATACCGGCAACTGGGTCCGCCACCCGCACCCAGGCTTTCCTGCTGCCGGCCGGCGCCCTTCACCGGCACCGCCACGGCCAGCATCGCCAGCACCACGCAGGCTCGGGCCGCCACCAGCTATGCGCTCAACAGCGCCGGCAAGCCGGCACTGCCGAGCACCCAGGTCACGCCGCTGGAACTGAGCCAGCCGCTGCATATCGCGGTCACGTTGAAGAATCGCAACGAGGCCGAGCTAAATGAGCTGCTCAAGGAAATCGAGCAGCCAGGCAGCGCCAACTACCGGAAATACCTTACGCTTGCCGAGTTCAAGGCTCGCTTCGCGCCCACCGACGAGCAGGTGCAGGCGGTGGTCGCGCATCTGAAGGCAAACAGCTTCAGCCACGTCGAGGTGTCGGCGAACAACAAGGTGATCACGGCCAGCGGCAACGCCGGCGACGTGCAGAAAGCCTTCCATGCCAGCCTCAAGCGCTTCAGCTACCTGGGCAAGCCGGTGTATGCGAACGACACGCCCGCTCTGGTGCCGGCACAGCTGGGCGCGACCGTGGACAGCGTGCTGGGCCTGCAAAATGTGGTGACCCCGCGTCCGCAGATCGTCCTGCCGTCGGAGAAGCAGGCGGCCTCGGCTAACGCGGCCGCGCCGCAAGCCGCGGCAGGTTCGCAGGTCGATCACCAGCCGACCGATTTCGCGAAAATCTACAACGCTAGCAGCCTGCCGGCGGCAAGCAATACCACGGTGGGGCATCATCACCTGGGGCGATGTCTCGCAGGCCATCGCCGACCTGAACATCTTCACGAAGAATGCCGGGCTGGCCACCGTCAAGACCAAGGTGGTGCCCGGCGGATCGGGCACCCTCAATCCGATCGACGACAATTCGCTGGGCGAATGGAATCTCGACAGCCAAAGCATCATCGGCACCTCGGGCGGCGTCAAGCAGATGATCTTCTACTCCGCGATCAACACCATCGACGACGGCTCGCACGTGACCTACCTAGCATCCGATGCCGACATCGCCGCCGCCTACGACAAGGCCGTGAACGACAACGAAGCCAAGATCATCAACGTCTCGCTCGGCGAGGATGAAGGCGCGGCGGCCAGCAGCGGGACGCTGGCCGTGCTGGACAGCACTTTCAAGCAGGCAGTGGCGCAAGGTCAAGTCTTCTCAATCTCGTCGGGCGACGCGGGCGTTTATCAGTGGTCGAACTCGCCCTACAACGCGCCCGGCGTGGTCGGCAAGGACTCGAACTATTTCTTCGGCTCGCTGAGCAACTCGCCGCGCCTGTCCTCTACCGTCGACCTGAGCAAGTACAGCGTGTCGATGCCGGCCAGCTCGCCTTACGTGGTCGCGGTCGGGAGGACCACGCTGTCGACGACCAACACCACCACCTGGGCCGGCGAAACCGTCTGGAACGAGGGCCTGGCCTTTGCAGATCGCAATCAATACGGCATTGCCGTCGACGATGCTGTGCGCCTCTGGGCGACCGGCGGCGGCATCAGCCAATACGAAACCGCGCCGGCCTGGCAGACCGCCGCCCTAGGCAAGTCGGTCACCAAGCGCGCGCTGCCGGACGTTTCGTTCGACGCGGCCAGCGCGACCGGTGCGATCCTGGTCCATAAGGGCAAGACCGGTTATGGGCCGGTGGGCGGCACCAGCCTGGCCTCGCCGATTTTCGTGGGCGGTTTCGCACGGGTCGAATCGGCTCATGAGAACAGCATCGGCCTGCCCAATTCGAGCTTCTACCAAAACGTTCCCGCCAGCCCGGCGTTGGTGCATGACGTCACCTCCGGCAACAACGGTTATGGCGGGTACGGCTACAAGGCCGGCGCGGGCTGGGATTACGCGACTGGTTACGGCAGCCTAGATTTCGCCAAGCTGAGCGCGAGCTACAAGTAAGGGAAAGCGACGGCATCGGCGGCCCGGATCGGGTGCGCTGATGCCACCGCGAGCCAAGCGCGGCGACTCCCCGGCGGTTCGACGGGAGCCGCAGCGCGAATGCAAAGCGGGCCCGGCGCGCGAGGTTGCAAGCGCGTGCCGAGCCCAATGCCGGACTTCGCTTAGAGGCCAGTTCAAAAACCAATGAGGGGCTGTTTACTTTCTCGGCAAGCTGTTAGCCTTGGATGTCTGGACAACGGAACCCAAGGGATGGAAGCGCCAATCATTCATGACGAATTGTGGACACTGATCGAACCGTTACTGCCGCCGCCCAAGCCCCGGCGCAAAGAGCATCCTGGTCGCCCACGCGTATCGGATCGAGCGGCGTTGAATGGCATTCTGTTCGTGTTGAAAACCGGTCTGCGATGGAACCATCTGCCAACCCCTATTGGGCTTTGGCTCCGGCCCGACCTGCTGGCGACGACTGAACGACTGGCGCAAAGCAGGAGGATGGGATCGACTGCACGAACTGCTGCTCGACGCGTTGCGCGAGGCCGGGCAGATCGATCTTTCATACGCTGCCGTCGATTCCTCGTCGGTACGAACTGTTGGGGCGGGCGAAAAACTGGCCCAAACCCCACGGATCGCGCGCGACCCGGTTCCAAGCACCCCATCCTCGTAGAGGCCAATGGCGTTTCCATCAGCGCCATCCTGACCGGCGCGAACCGCAACGACGTCACCCAGTTGCCGCCGCTCGTCGACGCGATTCCCCCGATCCGCGGCGCGCGCGGCCGACCACTTCAGAGACCCAAGGTCATCTATGCCGATCGTGGTTACGATTCCGATCCGCATCGTCAACGATTGCGCGAACGCGGCATCAAACCGGTGATCGCAAGGCGCGCACTGAACATGGCAGTGGTCTGGGCAAATTCCGTTGGGTCGTTGAACCGACTCACTCGTGGCTTCACAACTTCCGTCGTCTTGGCATGCGCTTCGATCGTCGAACTGACATTCACGAAGCATTCTTCAAATTCGGCTGCGCCCTCGTCTGCTGGAACATCTTCAGGCGTACCGAGCAGTCTTTTTGAACTGGCTTCTCAGAAGCTGTTCGAGCTTGTCGACGCCGCGGATGCGGCGCCACGATTTTTCGGCGGACTTGATGAGCTTGAACGCCATGCCGAGGAACGTCGCGCGCGACAGGCCGTTGCGAGTGCGTGTAGTGTGATGACGCACCGTCGCGAACGTCGACTCGATCGGGTTGGTTGTTCTGACGTGCTGCCAGTGTTCTGCAGGAAAGTCGTAGAACGCGAGCAGTTCGTCACGGTCCTTCGTGAGCTTCTCGACAGTTTTTAGATATTTGGCCGAATCCGTCGCGACCAACTGATCGAAAGCGACAAGGACCTCAGCACGCGTTGCGGCGTGCCAGATTGCTGAGCGCGCTGCCTTCGCCCGAGCGTGCTGGGATTTTGGTGTACCGGATTGGGTTGTTTAGACATGATTTGGCGATCAGGCGGCCAGTGGCAAGAGCGGTGCCTGATGGGCTTCGAGGGGTGTCTTGAAGCCCAGTTTTTCGAGACGCCATTCCAGATTGTATCGATCCTTGAACGCGCCGGCGGCAGCACGAACTTCTTCAACGTGGTTGACCAGCCGTCCGTGGATGGCTTGCTCCTTCATGGTCCGATTGAAACGCTCGGCGACGCCGTGGGTCTGCGGCTCAGCGACGAAGGCGTAGCTCGGCGTAATCCCTCAGAACTTGAGCGGGGCGCGGAAATCGTCCGACCTGTACTGCGAGCCGTGATCCATTCGCAGGGACAGTCCGCGGCCGGCATCAGCTTCGACTGATCTGAACTGCTCGCGCACCCCTTGGCTGATTGGCTCCAGTGCGGCAAAGCGGTCGCCCATTTTGGTGACGTGGATGCCAATACACGCCGCGTCTCAATGATCAACCGCAGCGAAGATCCAGACCAGGCCCTCATCGACGGTTTGAACCTTGGCGCCATCGGTGCCCCACATCTCGTTAGGCAGATCAGTCGTCATTCGACCATCGTGAGCATTGGGCGGTTTCTGCGATTGCCGATGGGGCAAAAGCAGGCCGTGTTCGCGCATCAGCGGCGAGACACGGGCTCGGGACACGCGGATGTCGTCCTGAATGCGCAAGCGTGCCCAGACCTTGCGCGCGCCCCCTTCGCCGACGAACGGCGTGCGAGTCAGATCGGCGCGAATAGCTGCGAGCCGCTCGTGATCGGGCACCTTGGGCTTTGGGCCACGTCGGACAGGGGCAAGCGGGGTGACCTTGTTGAGCGCCCTGGCGCGCTCGGCATAGATCGTGGAGCGCGGAAAGTCGAGCACCTGGCATACCCGTTGCAGTCCGAAGGGTTTGCCTGTCGCGGAGATCGCGTGGCTCATGTCGACGAGCTCCTGGCGATCAAAGGGCGGCGCTCCTGCCGCTCGCGCTCCATGCGCAGCATTTCGACCTCCATGGTCAGTTCGCCGACGCGATGCACGGCTTCCTTGAGCTTGACTTCCAACGGATCGCTCTGGCGCGACTTCAGACCAGCTGCGATGCCTGCCAGGGCGAGTTCGCGCCATTGTTCGAACTCGGCGATCGTGACGCCAACTTCGCGAGACACCGCGTCAATTGATTCGCCGCAAGCGGCGGCGTCCCATTCATTCATAGTTGAAGGTTGGGGCGGCAGGGTTTCGTAGGTTAGGCGGACTTCAAGTCATGGTCAACGCGTTTATCGGTCGGACGATGTAAGGCAACAGCGAGCATCCAGAGGTCGTCGGCACCGCCGAGCTTACGGCATCGCTTTTCAGCTTCCAGGAAGCCAGTGGCCGCCCATCGCATCGCCGTCGACATCGCGATAGCGGTCGACCCGGCCGCTAACGCGGCGCACCGCGCCGTTCGGATTCTCGATCAGGTTCGTCGTCGCCAGGCTGCGGATCAGTCGCGGTGTCAGGTCCAGGCGGTTTACCGTGAACGTTTCCTCAAGCCCCTCAAGCAGCGAGGCCGTCGCGTCCGGATGGTCGGTCTTCAACCATGCCGCCTGGGCCTTCAGCCGAGCGAGGCCGTCGTCGGCCGGCAGCTTGTACGCGGCACGCATGACCGAGGCGACCTGCTGTCGGGTCTGCTTCGGCAGCCGTTCGGTCACGTTGCGAATCTTGTGGGTCCGGCACCGCTGGACGTGGGCACGTTCGCCGAACACTGCCTCGATCGCCGAGCGCAGCGCCTTAGACCGATCAATCACGAACAGATAGTCCCGGTCGGTCGCCAGCCCCCGTTCGATCAGGCTATTCAGCAGGTCCTTAACGACTTCGGCGTTTTCGCTCGAACCGCTCACCAGCCCCATCAAATGCTTCTGGGCGTCGCTCTCGACGCCAATCACGGTGAGAATGTGGCACCCATCGACGATGATACCGTCCAGGTAGATGGCTAGGATGTCGTGATTCTCGAAGCGACGCTCCATCAGCCCGTCAAGTTTTTTCTTGCTCGCCTTCACGAACTGGCGCGAGACGCTGCTCTTCGAGATGCCGACGGTGTGGGCCATTTCAGGCAACGCCTCGTCATACTTTCGGGTCGACACGCCGCTGACTATGATGTCGTACATGCGCTGCGTGAGCCGTTCGTCGTCGCTCAGCTGCGTGTGGGCGGGAATCGGCACTTCCTTGCCGCGCTTGCCCCGCAGGCGGGGCCGCTGAACCCGCAGCTTGCGTTCGTCCATCATGATTCGGCCTGGCTGCGAGCCATGCCAGCGCACGTCGCCGGCGGCACGCCCCGCGTGCTTGTCGCGGGCCACTTCGCGAGCAGACACCATCAGCAATTGTTCGACGAGCGCGCGGCCAGCATCGTACATCAGCGCGTCAACACTGATGCGCGTGTTCTGGATCAGATCGCGCATCGGAAGCCAAAACTGTTCGTGCTCGGCAAAGCTGGCGCGCAGGGCCTCGTGCTCCTGTTTGCCGACGACCGTCAGTGGCAACTTGGCGCGACGCCCGGGTTTCTTGATAGGCTTCATCTCGGCGGTTCTCCTGTTCTGGAGCTTGATCTTGGAAACCCGATTCTTTCGGATTCCTGCGGGAACCGCCGCCTTCAACCTTCAACTATTTTCCTGATTAGTTACTTGACTTCGAGACCATCAACACACGGCGCGGATGAGGTTTTGTCGTAACGGCGGCCCGAAGCAGGCGCGGCGCCATCGCGGGCAAATCGAAACGGCGGTTGAAACAGTCGGCGAATTCAGCGAGATAGCGATGGGCATATTTGGCGTGATCGATAGCGTGGTACGTGCCTTTGAGGGCCGTTTTCAGGTTGCCGAGCATCGTGTTGACCCAGCGGAACTCGGGGCGCTGCGCGGCCTGACGGCCACCGCCCGTGACATGGCGCTCATGACTGGCAGCCTGTTGCGTTACGCCGTCGAAACACCACAGGCCATCGGAAACGACGCACGCGGTGGGCATCAGGCTGCTGGCCGCCCAGACCTCAAGGGCCGCTTTGGTAAAGCCCGGCACGGGCGAGAGCCGCATGAACAGAGGAC